>CAYRIQ010000021.1:0-12726 GCA_964424505.1 uncultured Candidatus Peribacteria bacterium
AATGGCAACTGGCAAACATACAAATATCCTCAATGCCAAGATATTGGTGGACTTGTTTCTGGCGTTGATCTTTCTATCAATGAATCATCAAATATCTCTGGCGAGTTACTTGCACAATGATCTAGTCCTCAAATGAGCATCCTTTTCCAAAATAAATGAGATACTGCTATCAACCTAAAAAATATGGATGCAGGGTTTCTTTCTTGTGTTCGAAAAGAAAAAGGTGATAAAGTCTACGAGTCTAAAGCTATTAGTGGTTTTGTCGTAAATCCAGGAACCAAAGTGGGGATAAATATCAGAATCAAATCTCTTTTTACAGAATCCTTGGGAAGAAAAACACTTGTGTGTACTATAGTGTGAGGTATGGTCGGAGATACAAAATATCCAAATAATAATAGTTGGTCAGGAACATTTGAGGTGGTAAAAGCAGATAGATTTGATCTCGCATTGAGTAAAAGTATAGAGCCTATAAGCAAAAATTTAGAAGCTGCAGAAGGTGCTAAAGGCACACAATGAGTACAAAATTTTTTGTATAATAAAATTATGAATGTTTTGCTACCACTTATCGTTGTGCTTTGAATTCTTTCTGCGATACTCTGATTTTATAAAATAATGTTTTCTAGCGATGATAATGCCACTAAAGAAGGTACAAGATATATTATCTTTTGAGTGATAGGCATTATCGTGATCATGAGTGCAAAATTTATCGGACAAAATATTTTTGATTTATTTACTCCTGGAAGTGGTGAACTTAAATGATATGAATTGGCTAGCTGACTTTATAACAATATTTTGTATCCATTTATTAAATTTGCTATTTATTTGGTCCTTGGTGCAATGTTTGTCATTTTGATTTCTCGTGTAATTACCTTTCTTTTTGGTAGTGATACAGATGCACAAAAAAAAGCTGGGACACTCATTTGATGGAATGTAGTTGCTATGCTAATCATCATCGGAGCAAAACAAATTGTTGAAGCAATTTATGGTAAACAAGATGCTGTAGTCAAAGACATTACTAATTTATGAGAGGTTGGAAGCGGTATTTTGGCTGATAAGCATATACCTATTCTTTACCAAATCATCAATTATGCACTGGGAATAGCATCACTCGTTATTTTAGTCATTATTATCATCCAAACGATTAAATTGTTGACGAAACCTGATGATCCTGCACAGTTAAAAAGCATCAAAAATAGTTTACTTTATATGTTTATAGGTATTTTGGTCCTTGGCGCAGGATATCTCATTGTCAATTTTGCTATCATCAACTAGCTTATCAATAAGCCCCGAAATTGCTTCGGGGCAAGCAATATTGACTCATGTGTAGATTATTTTCTCTCTTTATCAAACACTCTTAGTTATAGTTGAATTTTCAAGACAAATATGTATGTATAGTACATATTTATTTTTTTTATTGTAAAAAAAATGCGTACTCTATTGATTATAGTACTTATCCTTGCATGAATAGCATTTATCTGATCTGTTTTGTTGATGTCACCAAAATGATGACTAGGATTGGGTATTGGTGGAATGTCTTGAGGAAATGAATATGGCAGCAAAAAAACACTTGAAACTAAACTCAAAAAAGTCGCTCTTATTTCTGGGATTGTTTTTGTTGTTGTTTCTCTTATTTTACCGTATACTAAGTAAACAATGTTCTCTATTAGAAGAAAACTCATCAGAGATATTCTTAGATATACTTTTTTTCTTTCTTTATTTTTTTGGGTGTTGATTAGTATCTATATTGGGTACCAATATGTTTGGGTATCGTCAACTCAAATAAATACTAAATGATGAACTTTCGTAGAAGGTATTTTTGGTAATACTTCATATTTGCCATATCTTCGTAATGATACACAAAGTAATTTTTATCAAGGATTACTTTTTAATGCTTGCCTCAAACAAGTATACAATCAAAATACCCCTTCATATCTCCCTGATCTTTGTACCGTAACTACTCAAGACAACAAAAATTATATTGTACAACTCAACAAATGATTTATCTGGTCAGATGGGACTCCGGTTTCGCTCGAAGACATTTATTTTACCTATAATGAAATTTTGCGTGCTAATATACGAAGAATTTCTTCATTGACTCAATATGCTCCTATAACTATTACCAAAGATATCAATACCACGCTCAAAATCACTTTCCCTACAGCTTCTTCAGACAATATATTGTTTTTTACCAACTATATATTACCCAACCATATATTAGCAAATAGCAATCTTAGCGACTATAAAGAGATGTTTGCATTTAAACCTGTATATACCAACTGTGCAAATCTCGTTTGACAATCCAATGACAAATATAGTCTTGTATTCAATCTCGTTAATTGTAATCAAAGTAATTTAAATTTTTATCAAGTCAAAAACGCAATTTCATTTGATTCATTCAAAGTTTCTACCAAAAACTGAGAAAATTCTATTATAGATGCATATATAGGAGATGAAACTCTACCTGGATATATAGCAAAAAAAACATTAACCAATCAGCTTATGATTGTATTTTTCAATACAAGTTCTGATAAACTCCGTGTAAGATGAAGAAGAGTACTTTGATGATTGATTAAACACAATTTTTATACCAGTGGGTATGATACGTATTTCAAAAAAAATGATGATGGATTGTTTGATGTATTTCAATCTACTGGTGTGGGAGTCAAAGATCTACTCAATCGTGAATATACAGAAAATCTTATCACCAAAGATGATTTGGTCGACATCAATGTTCAAGTCTTACCCAAATCTATTTCTCTCGCATGAGAAAATCAGAAATTAGTATATTTTATAGATACCTGAGTATCCTTACCTACGGAATTTTGGTTTAACAAAAGTTATGATAAAATAACTATAGAATATAAAGGAAAATCTTATACCCCAAAGCATTTTGTCAAATGATGAAAATCTTGATGGTATACTTTTGGGACAACAGAAAAAACTTTGGGTTCATGACTCAATAAATACATGATGTATGGATATAATAAATCACAAAAGACACTTATAACATCACTAGATATTTACAACGTTGTTCCACAAACACAAATAAATGAGTCAGATATTCCGCCCGTCAAATTGACTGTTGTTTACTATAGCAATGCTATCAATGATTTTGTGGTAGAGAGACTTACTCGTATTTTCAAAGATGCAACCATTAGTGAAAATTTTGTCTTTGAAAACATTAAAACACCACAAGAACTTCAAGGAAGATTGATGGTAGGTAATTACGATCTTTTGATAAATACGGTAGATATGGGGCTCAAAAAAGATCTTACTAAGCTCTTTAGTACTGACAAATCTGACATAAATCCATCTCAATACCAAAATCAAAAACTTACCACGCTCCTCAAACAATATGCTGCTGAAAGCAAGAAAAAAACATTAAATGAAATCAATAGTATTTATTCCAAAGACATGCCTTTTGTCATCCTTGGGAAAGAATATCTTAGTATCAACTTTAAACCTGATATATTAGATAAACTATTTAGCACGTGAAATAGTGTGGAAATCAACGAATACAATCGAAGACAATATATATACAATACCCTTAAACTTGTAACAAATATCCATATTGATGGAAAAAAAATCTGGGATATTACAAATTTTTGAAATTTTCTCTCTGATGTTATTAAGTAAAAAGCGCTTTTTTATCTATTAGATTGTTGTATATGTGAATTTTTGACATTATTCAGTCAGCTATCATTTTGGCGGTATCTATTGGAATGCATGAATATGCTCATGCATATGTTTCCTATCGTTTAGGAGATCCTACGCCAAAACTCCAATGAAGACTCACACCAAACCCTATTAAACATATCGATCCTATATGATTTCTTATGGTATTTCTTGTCCACTTTGGTTGGGGTAAACCAGTACAAATAAATCCTTCTTATTATAAAAATCCTCGTAAATGAGAACTTATGGTAGCCCTTTCAGGGCCAGCAACAAATTTAGTTTTGGCTATTATCGGGATTCTCGTCATATTGATTTATGCAAAAATTATGTGAGGGACTCCAAATGATATTTTTCTCAACAATATTGATCTGATGATTGGATTTTGGATAAATTTTAGTTTTTTAAATATTGCTCTAGCAATTTTTAATCTCATCCCTATAGCACCGTTGGATGGATACAGACTCATCAAAATTTGGTGGAGTGCATGAGCAGAATTTATGGAAAGATATGCTCGCTTTGGAATCATTTTCGTTATTGTGTTGGTTTATCTTGCAAGTCCTCTTTTCGTTAAAGTGAGCACTTTTATCTTCAATTTTTTGTTTACTATTATCGGACAAATTTTTTACTAATGGATGATTCGATAAAAAAAAGTTATGGAGTAATGCTAGGGTATTAGTTTTACATTATTAGTTATATTATAATGCTCGATAAATTATCAAGTATAGAAAAAAAATACATAGAACTTAGAGATCAAATGATGGATCCGGATATTGTTTCTGACACTAAAAGATCTATCCAAATCAGTAAGGAAGTCTCTGCTATGCAAGAAATTTATGATTTGTATCAACAGTACAAACATGCACACACACAGAGACAAGAAGCACAAGAAATGATAGATACTGAACAAGATTTTGAGCTTATTGAGATGGCAAAAGAACAACTCAAAGAATCTGAATCTACTCTCGAAAATTTGGATAAAAAAATCAAAGTAGCGCTCCTTCCAAAAGATCCGAATGACGACAAAAATATCTATCTAGAGATCAGACCAGCAGCTGGTGGGGATGAAGCATGATTATTTGCTGCTGAACTATTAAAAATGTACCTCGGCTATGCAGCAAACAAAAGATGGAAAGCAGAAATCGTAGAAGAACAACTTTCTGATATCGGCGGAGTTAAATTTGTGATGGTAAAAATCAGTGGAGAAAGTGTTTATTCTATCATGAAATTTGAAAGTGGTGTCCATAGAGTACAAAGGATACCTGAGACAGAATCTCAATGAAGAGTCCATACTTCAACAGTAACTGTAGCAATCATGCCAGAAGCTGAAGATGTCGATTTTGTCGTAGACCCAAAAGATGTAGAAATAGATACATATGCTGCTTCTAGTAGTTGAGGACAAAATGCCAATAAAAATCAAACTTGAGTTAGATTACGTCATATTCCAAGTGGGCTTATTGTAACAATCGGAGATAGTAAATCTCAACTTCAAAACAAAGATAAAGCATGGTCAGTTTTAAAATCAAGACTTTACCAGATAGAATTGGACAAAAAAACTGCTGAAACAAAAACTATTAGAGGTGATCAGATTGGGACAGGAGATAGATCAGAAAAAATCAGAACCTATAATTATCCTCAAGATAGAATTACTGACCATCGTATCCACCAATCATGGTCAAATCTGCCTGTATTTTTGACAGGAGAAATTGAAGATATGATCAATGCATTAGTCTTAGAAAATCAAACAAGATTATTGGAAGAAAGTATGAAATAGTTTGAGCAAAGTGACGCTTATTTTAGTTGTTGTATTAAGCAATAATGGCTATCAAAAAAACCATACAAATTTGAAATCCTATACTTGCTAAAAAAGCAAAAACTATAAAAGATATACACGCTCCTGATACAAAAAAACTCATCAAAGATTTAATTGATTCGATGAGAGCAAATAATTTGGTTGGAATGGCTGCTCCTCAGATTTGAATCAGTAAAAGAATTTTTATAACAGAGATCAGGGAAACTAAATTTAGAAAAGCAAAAGATGCAGACACACTAAAAATTTTCATTAATCCAACAATAACGTGGAGATCTCAGAAGTCATGGGTAATGTATGAGTGATGTTGAAGTGTAGCTTATAGCAAAATTTTTGCACCTGTAAAAAGATCAAGTACCATTATAATAGAAGCATATAATGAACATAGAGAAAAAAATTGTCTTAAAATTGATGGGCTTCTTGCAAGAGTAATACAGCATGAATATGATCATCTCGATGGAGTTTGTTTTACAGAACATATCACTGATATGAAAAAAATCATGAGTGATGAAGAATATATAAAAAGGATTGTGAATAAAAAATAATATGGTTTTTATTTCTCTATTTTTTTCATGGACGACTTCGTAGAATCACAGATACATGAGTTTATCAAAAATCACGTTTTAGTGGCTTCTGAAAAATACAAAACCGCATGTTTTACGTATTTTACTGCGACAAATTCTGGGGAAACTGAAGATTATACAATTGCTAGTGAAGCACAATTAGCACGAGAAAAAATATATACAAATAAAGAAGATTTTACACAGATCCAAAAATTTAAAAAATCTCATATCCAAGATCCTCTGCTACAACGTCAGATTGATTTGCTTTTTTTGATGTATCAATCAAAACAAATTGATGAAACAACATTGGAAACTATGGTAAAATTACAAAGTACTATAGAAAATACATTTGCAACGTTTAGGGTAGATATAGAAGGGAAACACTATACTGACAACCAGATAGAAGAAATTCTTAGCAATTCTACCGATAGTGAAGAAGTAAAAAAAGCGTGGTTGGGCAGTAAAATGATTGGTACACTTGTCGCACCAGACGTCATTAAGATAGTTAAAATGCGCAATGAAGTAGCAAAAAATCTTTGATACCCCAATTATCATACTATGAGTCTCACTTTAGATGAGCAAGATCCCGAAACAATTAGTAAACTTTTTGATGAGCTTGATAGTTTAACTCGTGATGCCTTTATAAAAGAAAAAATAAAAATCGATGAATATTTAGCCAAAAAATTTGATATACAACAATCAGAACTAATGCCACGACACTATCAAAATAGATATTTTCAGCAAGCACCAACTATCTATAATATAGATCTTAACACTTATTATCAATGACAAGATATAGTAGAGCTTTCACGCAACTATTATGATCATTTAGGGCTACCTGTAGAAAGTATTTTAGCTGATAGTGATCTTTATGAAAGAGATAAAAAATATCAACATGCTTACTGCATGAGCGATAAACTATGAAAAGTTCGTATACTCTGCAATATCAAACCAAACGCCAAATGGATGGATACACAACTCCATGAGTTATGACATGCTGTCTATGACAAATATATTGATTATACGGTGACGCCGTATCTTTTGTGCGAACCAGCACATACGTTTACGACGGAAGCAATCGCTATGATGTTTGGAAGATTTGCTTCTAATCCCCAATGGATGCAAGATATGCTAGCACTCTCTGAAGACAAAAAACAAACTATTGCAAATGGATGTTTTAGTACACTTCGCCTAGAACAATTGGTTTCTTCTCGTTGGATGCAAGTCATGTACCGTTTTGAAAAAAATATGTACGCAAATCCCGATCAAGATTTAAATACTTTACGATGGGATCTTGTAGAAAAATATCAAATGATAAAACGTCCTCCTCACTCTCCAGAAGCTCAGGATCGAGCATCTAAAATCCATATAGCATGTTACCCTTGTTATTATCATAATTATATGTTGTGAGAATTGCTCGCTTCACAGATCTATTATTATATCATTGAACATGTTTTGAAATCATCAGAGTATAAATTTCAAAGTTTTTACAATCAACCTGAAGTGGGAAAATATTTACAAGAAAAAATATTTTATGCTGGTCGCAAATATCATTGGGATACAATGATTGAATTGGCTACCGGTGAAGGATTGACTCCAAAATGGTATGCTAAGCAATTTGTAGAGTAAATATATAAGGAGCTATACCTACATTATGTATATGTGTACATGATTAATAGTTTTATTTATATTACACCGCTATGAAAAAAGCATATACACTATTTTTTTCAAATAAACAGTTGATGCGTTCAACTGTAGTAGCTTTTTTGCTTTTGGTAGGGAGTTTTTTTGTAAATTTTTATGCAGGAAACTATGCTACAGAAAAATGAACTACCCCCGTCACTGACATTATTTTGAGCAATACTAGGGCGTATGATGTAGATGCGTTATTTATTGGAGGAATACTTATATTTTTTGTTTTTATTTTGTGTTGGTGTATAAGATATCCTACCCAAACACCGTATATTCTCAAATCTATAGCTTTATTTATCACTATTCGTGCTATTTTTGTTACGCTTACCCATCTTGGGCCATATCCAGACAGTATCTTTATTATCAATACTGGCATATTAGGTAAAATAAATTTTTGAGCTGATCTTTTCTTTTCTGGGCATACAGGCATGCCATTTCTCATGGCACTGATATTTTGGAAACATAAACTATTAAGATATGTATTTATTATTTCAGCTATATCATTTGGTATTATCGTTTTGCTCTGACATCTCCACTACTCTATTGATGTGCTTGCTGCATTTTTTATAACGTATACCATACATCATATCTGAGAGATTCTACGAAAAAAAGACAAAATACATTTTGAAAATGCTCACATCATATAATAAAGCTTACTGAGACATTCTCCCAGCTTTTTTTGTTTTCAAAAAAGCCCTGCTTTATAGCAGAGCTTTTTCGTATATGGATTCCCACTTTCGTGGGAATAAAATTATTCAGCGTCCATCGCTTTGATCTTTCCAGATCTTTCTTCGATGATTTTCTTTGCGACATTTTCTGGTACTTTTTCGTATGATGCAAAAGTCATAGAAGATTGTGCCCTTCCTTGTGTATTTGATCTTAAATCTGTCGTGTATCCAAACATTTCAGACAAAGGCACTTTAGCTTTGATAACTGCCGCATTTCATCTCTTGTCTTGACCTTGGATCATTCCTCTTCTAGATGAAAGATCTCACATCACATCTCCAACATAATCTTCTGGCGTCACTACTTCTACATCCATAATAGGTTCCAAAATAACTGGACCTGCTTTCATAAATGCGTCTTTGAACGCTCTATATGTTGCTATCTTAAATGCAATTTCTGATGAATCAACATCATGATACGATCCATCATAAGGCACTACTCTGACGTTGATAATAGGATATCCTGCCAACACTCACTGAGCTACTGTTTCTTTTGCTCCTTTATCTATCGCTGGGATAAATTCTTTTGGAATTGAACCACCAGATACTTCATCTTTGAATTCATAATCTTTTTCCATATTTTTTTCTAGTCTCAACAATACGTGTCCAAATTGTCCTCTACCTCCTGTTTGTCTTTTAAATACTCCTTCTCCATTAGCATCTTGAGTGATTGTCTCTCTGTAAGCAACTTGAGGTTTTCCTGTATTTACTTCTACTTTATGCTCTCTTTTGAGTCTATCTACGATAATTTCTAGATGCAACTCTCCCATCCCTGCGATAATTGTTTGATTACTTTCTTGGTCGGTAAAATATTTAAATGAAGGATCTTCATATGCAAGTTTAGAAAGGGCAATACCCATCCTTTCTTGATCAGCTTTTGATTTTGGTTCAATCGCAATATCGATTACTGGAGCAGGAAATTCCATTTTTTCTAAGATAATTGGATGTTTCATATCACAAAGGGTATGCCCAGTCCTTGTATCTTTTAGTCCCAAAAATGCACAAATATGTCCTGCATGTATTTCTGAAATTTCTTCTCTTTTGTTTGCATGCATAAGTAACAACCTTCCTACTCTTTCTTTTTGTCTTGTCAAAGGATTGAGCAAGGTATCTCCTGATTTAATGATACCAGAATATACTCTCACAAAAGTCAGGGTACCTACGAATGGATCTGTCGCAATTTTGAATGCAATCGCTGAAACAGGATCAGTATCATTTGGACTTCTTTCAAGTATGGTAACTTCATCATCTGGATCTATTCCTTTCATGGTACCTCTATCCAATGGACATGGTAAAAAATCAAGCACAGCATTGAGTACTAACTGTACTCATTTATTTCCAAGTGCTGACCCACATAAAATAGGATATAAATTATTGGTAATAGTTCATTTTCTAATTGCTTTTTTGATAAGATCAATAGATGGTTCCTCTCCTCCAAGAAATTTTTCTGCTAATTCGTCATCAAACATTGATACTTTATCGATCATTTCTTCTCTATAATGTTTCGCTTTTTCTAGCATATCTGCTGGTATTTCTTCTTCGTGCATTTCTATACCTTTGTCACCTGAAAATGTATACATTTTCATAGTAAGCAAATCTATAATTGCTTTGAATTCGTCGGCTTGACCTACAGGAAGTTGTATTACTACTCATTTATCTGTTATCCTTGATTGGATAGATTCTACAGACATATAGAAATCAGCTCCAAGTTTATCCATTTTGTTTGCAAAGATAATCCTTGGTACACCATATTTATCTGCTTGTCTCCAAACTGTTTCTGTTTGTGGTTCTACTCCTTGAGAACTATCAAGCAATGCTACTGCTCCATCAAGAACTCTTAATGATCTCTCTACTTCTACAGTAAAATCCACGTGTCATGGAGTATCAATAATATTTATCTGACAATCATGCCAAAAACAAGTAGTCGCCGCAGAAGTAATAGTAATACCCCTTTCTTTTTCTTGTTCCATCCAATCCATCTCTGCAGCACCATCATGGACTTCTCAGATTTTATGTTTTTTCCCTGTATAAAACAATACTCTTTCTGTTGTTGTAGTTTTCCCAGCATCAATATGAGCCATTATTCCAATGTTTCTCACTTTGTCTAAGGTTTTTCGCTCAGCCATAATAATAAATTAATAAAATAATAAAATGCTTAGTGAAATTTTTATGTACAAAAAAATTTCTTTCTGACTTACTATAGGGAATACATTCTTTATTTCAAGAGAAAGGGCTTATTTTGGAGATACTATACTTACCATACATCCTAGACAAAAAAACGTTTAGTGGAGCGATGATTTGATCACGATAGAATTGTTGATAATGGAATGTTTAACATTTTGAAGCAGGTCTATAGAATCGGAGGCCTGAGATATATTTTTTATAGTCCTCAGTGTAAGGTTGTTTTTTTGAGAAATATTGTTGGGATTATTGATTTTAACTTTTTGAAGTTGTGCAAGAAAATTGACAATATCAGCAATTTGCGATCAAAGTTTTTGTTCTTCTTTAGGTGTAAGAGCGATACAAGAAAGTCTCTGAAGGCGCTTAATTTCTTGGATAAAATCCATCATCGTACTATGATATATAAATGGTAATATCATACAAAAATTACTCTATTTTTCAACACAAAAAAAGTCCTTAAAAATTTGACAAAACCGACTATGCTGAGTATAATTACTCTACGCTATAAGAAGCGAGATGTGATATTTAGCATAAAATTCCCCTTATGATGTATAGTATAGTCTAGGAATGAAACATGTTTTTTGCTTTAAACTTTACTAGTTTTTGGCAGTATTATTTTTATTTTTTTATACCACAACTCATGAAACACGTAAAATTTATTGGTGTATTTGCTACACTCATTGTAGCAGTAGTTGCTATTCTCAATTTAGGAGAATCATTTGCTGCCAATACTAACACTAACACAACACTCGGCATAAGAACAGGAGTATTTAGTTTCTATAAAGATACTGATGCTACTATGGATTCTTATTTTTCTCATGCTGCAAATGCTGATACTAGTATCGATATCGGTACGTACGATGCAAGCATAACTGCACAAAATGGGCAATCAGATGGAGATCATAGGTTTACCGTAAGTGATCTTGCTGGTAAATCGTTTACGGTAACTGTACAAAGTTCTGATCTTACTGCGCTTGATGATTCTGGTGCTACACTAAGTATCCCAAGTTCTAGTGTCGGATATACTGGTACTACTCGATTTGGAACAGGTAAAGTACTTACTGCTGCTCCTACAGGCACAGCAGATATTGGTACAGCTCCCGTTACTTTTGTCGCTAGAGCAAACCACACAGGAGTTTCAAAATTCTCTCAAGAAGTTACCCTTAAAGTAGCTATCCCAGCTGCACAATGACCTGGAAGCTATACTGGTCTTCTTACCTTTACTTACTAGACATACAAAAAAGTCTAGGAACTCCAAACTCAATCACAATGAGAATGGTATTTCCTAGACTATACTATCTATCAAACAAAACGGGGACAATTTATGATAGGCAGGAAAAACTACTTTTTGGTAGTTTTTTTTGTATTTTTGGAAAAAATAACTCTTTTTGTAAGATACAAGAAAAGTAATATACCAACAATCCAAACAGAATATTTTTTTATAAATATATTTTCTCTGACTTTTACATCGATAAATTTTGCTTTACGCATTAAGACTGAAAAATTAATACCACCTCACATTTCCACACTTTTGGTATAATACACAAGACATCAATATATAATTCATTGAGATCATTTAGGGAGATATATCTTTGCATGTTGGAAAAAAACGTTGTTGGCGGGGACTATAAAAGAAGAAGAGAATCCCGTGACATATTGTCAGAATATTTTATTTTGTCATTGTTGCAGACAAGCTTTATTTTGTCGCTGATCATTGGTAATAGAGCCATCCACGAACTCTACATGTATCTCTATATCTTTATCAGAGATATTGCTAGCTTGCAAACATATATCTTGTATTCACCCGGGTGCAATAGAATACTCGATACCTTTTTCTCCAGCTTTATCACAAAAATTGATTTCTATCTGCGAGAGATCTGCGTTTGCTTCATTTATTTTGCGAGAATCTATTTTTGTATCTACATATTTCACTCCATTTTCTGCATACACAGAAACACTGAGCAATAATCATAAGATCAAAATACTCAGGACTATTTTCTTCATCATCATGATGTATCATAAAGTAAATTTATTTCCATCCCTTGGGATATAAAAACCCCGTGACTTTAGTCCGTATTATAAC
>CAYRIQ010000022.1:0-12681 GCA_964424505.1 uncultured Candidatus Peribacteria bacterium
AAAATATCGTCTATGTTCACTTATAAAAGTGTAACCTTGATTCTGCAACAGAATACATCTTGTCAAATATTTGAAACAGAAGATTTCTAAGGACTATTTCTAATAGTATCCTCCGAAATTTGATATCCATATATTTGCTTTTTTTGGATTTCTAGCTACAATTATGGTATATTTATACTTTATATGTAAAAAATGCATTCTATAAAAAAGTTTTTTAATGAATTTATTGGAGAATATCCTGTTTTGTTTTTTACCATACTCATTGTGTTTATCGTAGCTTTAGGCACTCTATCATTTCATAGAGCAGAATGATGGGATCTTTTTGATTCCTTTTATTTTACTACTGTAACTATGTCCACCATAGGGTACTGAGATATGGCGCCTCTTACTCATGGATGAAAAATTGTGTCTATTATTTATGGATTTATGTGAGCTCCACTATTTATTGGGCTTACGTGACTACTCTTTCAAACAAGATTTCAAAAATTAATAAAACATAGTATCCATGCTTATCACAAAGAAGTTAAAGAAACAGAAAAAATAACCCTTGAGATAGAAAAAGAGAATAAAAAACAGGATAACAAAATAAGAAAAATCGAAAAAGAAATGGAAACTAAATAGACTAAAAAATAAATAGACAGAATAGATGGGACAGATCAGTCCAATCCATCTATTTTTATTTAGTCCTCGTAGCAATATATGCTAGTGCTAATGCGTCTGCTGCGTCATTAAATTCTGGAAAATCTTTGAGATTATATAATTTCATAATACATTTCTGAACCAATTGCTTTTCTGCTTTAGCATTTCCCGTG
The DNA here is from genome assembly GCA_964424505.1 of uncultured Candidatus Peribacteria bacterium. GTDB lineage: Bacteria > Patescibacteriota > Gracilibacteria > Absconditabacterales > Absconditicoccaceae > CAJBLF01. The sequence goes on from CAYRIQ010000022.1 coordinate 813, forward strand.
ATAAATTTTTTGAGCTGGATCGGCGTATATTCTTTGATCTGGATGTTGTTTTTGAGACATAACGCAATCAATATTGCTCTGATACCGTAAACAAATTCTGCGTTGTTTTGATTGAATTTCGTGAAAAAAAGTTTTTCCATACACATGGTCTGAATCTTATTTTTTTTGAGTAGTTTTGTAAAATACTCCTCTATCTCTCTCATCCTCTCAAACTGATCCATTCTCGTAGGAGATTTTATCTCTGACAACAAAATACCTGAATCTACGATACTAAGATCGGACTTTATCAACGCATATCATAACTTTCTAACGCCTGGATCGATTCATAAAATCATACGTATAAATTAAGGATTAAGAGCTTCGCTTAATACGTCATTCCCTTTTACTACACTACGTCATTGTATGGATTCCCGATCAGGTCGGGAATGACGTACACACAAAGAGAAGGGAATGACGTACACACAAAGTAAACTGGATTCCGGCCGCAACACTTAACGCCGGAATGAGGTACGAGGTACAGGGGGGTGTCCTGCAATACTTGGCGCCGGAATGAGGTACAGAGGCGAGGACGACGGAATGACGTGGAAAGAGTAAGGAATAACGTATTCGTCATTGGGCATTCGTCATTAAAATAGTTCTTCAGTTATTCAAGATAATATTTCGTAGCCATCCTCAGTTATCAGTATCGTGTATTCTCGTTGAGCTCACAAGTCTTTATTTTTACAATAGAGATTCCAATCGTTTCCTGGTCTACTTACAAAATCAGTAGAATTTACCGCAGTAATCGGTTCAAACGCCAAAACCATCCCTGGTTGAAAAAATATTTTTTTCATTTCTGGATTTGGTGTGTTGTAGATATGTGGTTTTTCGTGGACTTTATTTCCTACTCCATGTCCAGTAAGTTTGTCTAATACAGAAAATCAAGCATTGGTAACAATGGTATATACACGATGAGAATATTCAAATATAGCTTTTCATGGTCCAATATGTTTAATAGCTTCATCTAATCATTTTTTGGTCGCTTTAGTTAAAGCGTATCACAATGGATTTGCCAGTTCTCCACCAATAATAATGGTAATTGCTGAATCAGTTATCCCTCCATTGTACGTAATCCCACAATCTATCTTGAGCACATCTCCATTTTTGAGGATATATTCGTCAGGAATCCCATGGACTACACAATCATTGACTGATAAACATAAATTTGCCGGAAATCACTGATATCATTTAAATGATCATGTAAGATGATGTGTATTTATATAATGTTCTGCAATAAATTCCAATTCAATAAGAGAAATTCCTGCTTTTGCTTTGGTATATAATAATCTTAATAACTCAGTCAGATATTTCCCTGATATCCTAATATTTTCTATTTGTTTGTGGGTTTTTATCGTAGAATCTTGTTGCCTAGCCATAAAATATTTCTAATAATAATTAAATATATCTGATTATCTCTATTGTTTACCTTTCTAATTAACTCCTGTAGATCAAAATCATCATTCACCTCTTTGACTTTCTGGTAAAGTATCTACTTCTTGCCATGTTACGTAATGACATTTTTCTATAATAAATTGTGCTATTTTATCTCCTTCATTGATTATAAAGTCTTCTGTTCAAAAATTGATCAAAATCACTCAAATATCACCTCTGTATCCAGAATCTATAACTCCCGCAAGCACATCTATTCCATGTTTGTATGCTAATCATGAACGTGGTGCTACTCTGCCATAATATCCATGAGGTATAGCTGTAGCAACATTTGTTTTACATAATTTTCTTTCTCCCGGTTGTATCATCGTTGTTTCGACAGCAAAAAGATCATATCATGCGTCTGAAAATGTGGCTTGTGAAGGCATTTTTGCTTTTTCTGAAAGTTTTTGGAAAGGAATAATAATCTCTGACATACTAGATACTATAGATAAATAAAAAATATTTATCTTGCTTGTAGTTATTTATATTTTTTTATCAACAAAAAAATTTCCTTCAAATATAAGGAAATTTTTTATTAGGATTATTATTGTAGTTTCTTATACTTAGACTTTCTAAGTAAAGAGTCTAATGCCTCTTGAAGAGCTTCAAAATGTTGTAAATCAAATTCATCGATTTCAATACCTCTTTTACCATCATCTAGGAAAAGAAAATTTGCTGAACATTTTTTTTCACCTCTTTTGAAAAAAGGTGATGATGTTATATAGCCTGAGAAAAAAAACATTGTATCAATAAATGATACTTCCATTTTTTTTATCATAATTTTTTTACCAAGCGAATCTTGATCAACATCATAATCGCAAAACACTAGTTTACTGGTTTTGAATATATTTACGATATACTCTTCTTTAATCTCTTTGCCTAGAGAATCAGTACTAAAAATATTTTGTGCTGTACATGTACATACAAGTACAAATAAAATACCGTTAATTTTTCTTTTCATATTTTTTTGTTTTTTATATATTATTTTTGATAATATATATTTTGGTCCTATAAGTCAAATAATTTTTACCAATCCAAATAAAATTGGTTATAAAATTCGTCAATAATACTCGGATCAGTGAGAATTATTCAGATTTCTCTATTTTTGTCCAAGGAGGTAGCAGAAAGATTCATACTTCATAAAAGTAAAATTTTATGATCTATGAGGATCATCTTGGTATGATTATAATATTGTTTAAATTTTCTTGCATATTTTTCTCCAAAATAACGAATAAGCTCATCATTACTATCTGTATTTGCTACGAGTAACTTAAATTCTGGAAGATTTTTTTTGGTCTTTAGAATATTTCGAAGTGCATTATCGGTAATATATTGTGTTTGGATGATGATAGATTTTTGTGCTGATGTAAGGATTTGCTCGATCACTCCCCTGCAATTGATATTGCAAATTACAAGATTTGGATGGATATCTTCCATCGTAATTTTCTTACCATTCCAATCTTTTTCAAATATAGTGTGTAAGCTTTTTCGGATTCATGTATCAAAGCCCTGAAAAAAATGTTCACGATTGCTAGAAAATGAACTTTTGGTAAGATTTGCTGTTTGGATGATAAATCCCGTATCAATAAGATTTACTTTTGCATGTGTATATTCAGTACCCATTTGTTTATCAGATTTGAGCTGAATATTTTGATATCAACTAAATTCCTGACTCAATACTTTGAGCGTATTTTGAAATTGTTGAAATTTTTTATCTTCGACGATAATCCTTATATTGACGTCGTTTTTTGCAAGCTGTTTTAGTGTAGTTTTGAAGTCTTTATGAGTAAAATCATATGTTCGTATATCCAAATTTTGTTGGGTTATAGAAAAACTTTGTAGTTCTTTTACAAGACTTTCTCATGGAGAACGAAAAAAAAATCAGCTAATATTTTGGATATTGGCAAGCTGTTTGGTGATAGATTTTTTACTTGCTTGTGGAGAATAGGTACCTAATTGTAGATTAATATCACCAAACATATACCCTAAAATCACTATTATTATAGCTATTCACCGACCTATTACCTTTTTCTGCATGATGTTTTTGACAAATAAAACATTTTATATATAATATATTATATAAAATTGCTTTAATTTTTCAATACATTACCTGATGATAGAAGCTATATCATCTACACAGTTAGATGAAGAACGTGTTTTACATGATAGTAAAATGGATTTAAGATTACTGAAAAATGAGGTGGTATCTGATACTATTGAACAAAAAAAAGCTGATTTTTCATTATATCTCAAAAAAAATGGAATTAATTCCAAAATTTTTCCTAGATCATCATGAAAATGAAAATTTCTCAGGACATTTAGATATTACTCAGAAATAGCTCAAAGTATCAAACACACGGACATTCCTATGGATTATTTTTTTGCCCTTAAAATGATAGAATGAGAATGAGATCCCACTAATATTAACGTTACTGATGGTTGAGCTGGTATTTCACAGATTCAACCTGATACATTTACATGGTTTTCAAAAAAATACCTTAATAAGAAATGAAAAATTTTTTCTGATTTACCGCAATATAAAGCATATGATTATACTGTGCTTATGAAAAAATATAATAATAGAGATAAAGTAAACAATATTATTGCACATAAATTACTCAAAATAAAATCAGATAGTAATGAAAATTTTGGAAAACTAGCAAAAATAGATGACAGATTTAATCCTAAAATAGCATTAGAATTTTCTGCTCAATATATTTTATATTGTAAGCAACAGGTTACTACTAAAGAATTGACTGATTCTTATCGAGATATATATAAAAATGATAAAACATTTGATTTTGGATGGCTACTTGCATTTAATGGATATAACAAATGACCTAAAAACTTTTCTGAAAAATTTGATGGAAGTCATATATCCAATTTAAAGGTAAGAATTCAACAATACAGGGAATATTCCAAACAACTAGAAATTTATCTCAAACAATGACTCAATAATCAGCAGATTGTCCAAAATTTTAAAGATAATGAACCGAAAAAAATAGTACATACACCTATACAAACCACCCAACAATTATCATATCTCAATAAAAGTAAAGATAAGCAACGAAATGTCTATAAATTTATACTTCCTTCATCTGGATCTTTTTCTACTACTGATCAATTTATTCAATTGACTACTTTTTTATCTACAAAATTTGCACATAAAACTATTACGTTGAGTGATGAATATTGAAATCCATTACGTTCTTATAAAAAATGAGATATCATTTATATCAAAGAAAAAATTGATTAACTATTTTTCATCCCTACTACAAATTCTCCTTTGATCGGGAGTTTTTTTGTTGTTATCATATTCAATGCCTCCTCCACTGTTCCTGTGAAATATTGTTCGAACATTTTGCTCAATTCTCTCGCGATAGAAATTTGTCCCGTGAATCCAGCCTGAAAAAGTTCTTTCAATAGTTTTTCCATTCTATGGACCGATTCATACACGAAGACTGGTATTTTTGATGCTAAAATTTCTTTGATTTTGGTTTGTCTTCCTTTCTTGGTTGGAAGAAATCATAAGTATACAAATTCTGACGTATCAAATCATGCTGCAACCACTGCGGGAACAAGTGCATTAGCACCTGGCAAAACTGTATAGGGAATAGCATATTCGTTACACAGTTGAATCATAGATTTTCCTGGATCAGAAAGTCCTGGTGTCCCTGCTTCAGAGACAAGACCGATATCGCTCGCTTTCAAAATATCTACATAATGTGCCAACTGATTGTTTGACGTAAAGCTGGTAAGTGAAAAAAACTTCTTATCTTTGTACGGAATATCGTACATCTTCATAAGTTTCATCGTTGTCCTCGTATCTTCACATACGAAAAATTCAAGCGACTGAAAAAGTTTCATCGCACGAACGGTGATGTCGTCTTTGTTTCAAATCGGAGTTGGGATAAAGTAGAGCATGACCTTATTAAAGAGACTAAAAAACATGTCACCCTGAATGTAATGAAGGGTATAATAATTATAACGAATTTAATTCTAAATCATTTAATTGTGGATTAATTTGCTTTATTAAATTTTCTTTTTTGCTTCTTGTTCGTCACTTTAACTGTTTTTCTCTTGCTATAGCATCTTTTATATCCCCACATTCTTCGTAATATACAAGTTTATCTATATTATATTTTTTTGTAAATCAATCAACCAACTTATTTTTATGCTCATAAATTCTTCTTTCTAGATTATTTGTAACTCAAATATAAAAAAGTTTATTAAATTTTGTGCTAAGTATGTATACATAATACGTATTCATATATAGATTTAATTATAAATATTATATCCTTCGACTTCGCTCAGGATGACAGCTATTCTGCGATTGATAGTATTCATTTTTTTATCTGAATCAAACCTTCTTTCTGTAGCTCCTTCACTATTTTTTTTACTTCTTTGTACGGGAACTCCTCTTCGATATTTTTAATTGTTAATACATCACCCTCACCCTCTTTAGCAAAGAGGGACGCCGTCTTTACCAGTTCTTTTAATATCCATCAGCGGACTTGTCTGTCAGATCATTCAAACTTTGATTGCTTAGAAAGTGGCTTTATCTTTGTCTTGCGTGCGGTGAGCAGCAACGCTCATTGATCCATGAGCGCATTGTGCCAGTCACGAGATTTTCATGGGGGAATTACCGTTTCAGCAAAAGCTTCGAGCTCTTTAGCAGTGATAGTTTCTGGAAGTTTAAATAAAAAGATCAATACTCTTCTGATATTGGTATCAATTACTGGGATCGGTAAGTTTCGAGAAAATGCCATAATGGCTGCTGAGGTATATGGCCCGATCCCTGGTAACTTTTGTAATTCAGCTCTGTCTTTTGGCAAATGGAGGCGAATGGTATTCGCCCCTACAGTCTTAATTATCTCTTGTGCGCATTGTTGTAATCTTAGTACTCTACTATTGAATCCGAGTCCTGATCGATGGCTGAGTAAATCCGTTTTCGAAGCATTGGCTAGAGATTTGTAATCAGGAAAATCTTTCATTCGTTGATGAAAATATGGAATAACCCTATCGACCTGTGTCTGTTGCAACATCACTTCGGAAATATGTATTGCATAAGGATCCATAGTTTGCCTTCGGGGCAATTTTCTTCCATGTTTACTATACCAAGAAAGTATATTTATTTGGATTTTTTTGATATATTGAGACATAATTTATACAGAGAACAAAAATATGACAATAACAACAATCCACACACTAGTAATCAATCGAAATCTCGTAAGAAATTTGCCTTTGATTGTTTTATGATGAAATGCTTGCATACCAAGAACTGCTCATACCCATCATCACATACCCGTAAAGATAAGTAATTTTTTTTCCGAAATTCTTCGCTTTTGAGCAGTAGCTTTATATTTATCTATCCCCCATAGTATAAAAGTGGCAATATTGATAAAAAGAAAATATCGAATTAATAAAGTATTTCGTGTCATAAGCAGATAAAAAAGATAAAAATATTCTGATTATTTTTTTTCTTTTGATGGTGTTTTTTTTCTGGAGATGGAAAATATCGTATATATAATACATATGATAGATATCCATATTATTCACTTCAAAAATCCTGATTTTTTGTTGACATAGATGCCTTTTAGCTCATCTCGCCGTCCAAAATAATATATCGATCATGTAGCATGTACTACTATAGGGAATCTTCTTGCAAAAATAATACCAAGCATATTTCACTCTTTTTGTGTATATCATCAACTCAAGGTAAAACCTAGACATCAATACATATTTCCTGAGGCTGTTTTTGGCATACGTATTTTTGCATGCGTTGTTGTCATACCACCATTTCCTGGCACATTGATTACATTATCTGTAAAATCGATCAAACGATGTCTATCAGAATTAGCGTCACAAGTGATAATATTGGTTTTTGTATCTAATAATCAAGCATAAAATCCTACCAAGAGATCGTGTGTATTTGGTGACTTATTATAAAAAGCTATACAAACATTTTTTGTAGCTCCTGGCCTCATATTTATAGTCATTTTACTATTTATTGTTTTTCCTATAATTCCTTCATCACAATAATATATTCCTATATCGTAGATGTCCTGTGTGTTTTGATTATTTAATTGGATGTCTTGATGTATTTGAATATTTCATGATTGAGCTGATATCATCAATGGGAAGCATATCATCCCTATACAACCAAGAATACATATTTTAATATATTGCATTATATTTATTTTTAGAGCATATAAATAGCTATCCTACTGATGTAGGTGGTACTTGGGATATTGATGATTTTTTTCTCCGTATTTTAAAAGGGAGTATTTTGATAATAAGTCGTACTCCTATAAGAACTACAACGATATGTATCCATGAATATATGTATATAGTAACTTTACTACTTATACTAGTACTTTTTGTATATTTTTTATCAATGGTGTCTATATTGAACATAAAAATTGGTGTGTTTGTTACATTAAATTTTACCGTAAACAATCATTTATAAAAAGGGACTATACCAAGATTTGCAACTAATTGGACTTTCCCACCTACACCAAGTTTTGTAGGTACTATAGTAAATACTTTTTCAAATCAAAATATATTGTATACTTTTCCAGTTATTTGTATATCTTCTTCTATATTTCATTTGTTTTCTACTAAAAACTTTATATTCATAGCATTTTCATCATCTATACTTATGCCTATTCTTTTGTCTGTAGTGTAATGATCACTTATCACCTCGTTTATTGCTATTTCACTTTTTATATCTGCTGTCTTTCCTATAAAAATTTTAAGAGGTAAAAATCTTGCTATTTGTACTCATAGCATAGATCATGCTGTTTGATTAACAGAACCTTTCACTGTGTAATGTAGACATCCATATACTGTTCACACAACCCCTACGGGAACCACAATGGTTTCTTTTATAATTTTTCCTGTAGAAGCATCAAGTTTTATAGTTTTTACTTCTGGATTTTGGAAAAGCTGAGCAAATTTACTGTCAGCTGAGGGAGAGACTCCGCATATTTGTGTGCCATTGTCATCTAGATGTGCATCGGTAAATCCGTAAATAATTTCGTAATTTTCTTTTGAACTGTTTTGTAAGTTGAAACAAATTTCTTTTTTTGTACCTGCATCTATAACAAATTTGTCTTGTGTTCATTCACAAAGATTAAGATACACATTAGAAGCATCTGCTTTTACGCTATTAATCCAAAATATAGATATCCCCAACAATGCCACTCCAATTATTTTTTTATACATACCAATAGCCATACAAATAAAATAAATAATTTTACTTTTTTGATATAAGCTTTTTATTGTTGACTTCAATTATTATTGTTCTTCTTTATTCTTTTTAAGAAGACTTTTTTTATTTTTTTTTATAATGATATATTTTTTATTATATTTTCTATATATATTATTGACATAATATTTTAATAATTTTCTACCATACAATACTTAAAAAATTTGACAGAAAAAAAAATCTGAGTATACTTATGATGTTCAATCATTTTATTTTTTTTATATCTCCATGAAAAACCTTATTAAACTATGAATATTTAGTTTCACTCTATTGCTTGCTTTGTTTATGCTCAATCAAAATACAAATGCACAAACAGCCAATGGAGATGCAAAATTACAAATAAATGCTACTACAGGTACCTGTCTTTATGGTACGAGTATCGATATGGGCTCTACGTGATATTCTGCAAATAGTGTAACATTAACTACAGGATTTCTAAATAGTGATAACACTGCTCCATGGTCTTGTACTGATACAGAAGGTGATGCAACGCGATCACTTCAACTTGGAATGACAAGTAACCTCGTCAATTCTTGAAATGCTTCTGTAACAATTTCAAGTGGTAATGTATTGGTGTCTAATGGTGCTGCTACTAATAGTAATGGTACTTGTACGCCTGCATCTTCACCACATACCAATACCCCACTTTCTGGCATGGTAGCACTTTTTTGAAAAAGTGGTAATATCGGACAAACATGTACAGTTTCTATTACATGAGTCAATATAAGTATAGTTATTCCTGCTGGACAAGCTCCTTGAATATATTCATGATCTCTTCAAGTTGCGTATAGCAGTGATTTTGGTGATGGTATAATGAACTAAAAAGTAAATAATTATCAATCAAAAAAAACTAGAGTTGGATAACTCTAGTTTTTTTTTGATACTTTAGGACGTATTATTTTTTTTTATGTATCTTGGTTTTCTTTTTCCCTCCAAATAACGTTCGAATAAGAGTAAGAGAAATAATCACTACTAATGTTTTTAGTATACCCGTTTTATTGGTTGTATATATTTCTTTGGTGTCATCTCGTCGTCAAAATTGATACACTGATCAAGTAACTACTATTGATATATACCCAACCTTACGTGGTACTATTAAAAACATATTTCCTTCTTTTATAGTTTCTTTTTGATTCATCTGATATCCGAAACATCCAAACATATTTCCAGTTGCATTTTTTGGAACTACATATGTAAATTTTTGAACACTAGTTCCACTAGCAGGGATAATCACTCATGTTATTGTACTATTTTTTATATATTTTGAAAAAATATTTTTATACGTTGAATCTGCTTGACAAGATGGCGCTCAATCCGATATTTTCACCCCTTCTGAAAATCAAAATATAATGTTTTTTGGCGTACTTGATTGATTGATAAATACCACACAAATTTCCTTTCTTTGTCATGGTCTTGCAAACAAATTTAAATCTTTTGTTGCTTTATGATCATTACAAAATCTAGCTTGTGTTTTTTGTAAATCGTATATATTATCTGAACCTAAATCTTGAGTGATGATTTTTTTTGTTTCTCATGAGTTTATTTGAGTTTCTACTCCAGTTCAAGAAATACTTATTCCTTGTCCAAATACACTGCTAAAAAATCCAACACATAAAATAATCCAAAAATATTTTTTCATACTTACTTTTCATTAACATATAAAATAGATTATACTGTCACTATTTTTACTCTTCTAGGCACAAATATTTTGTAAAGTATCAAAAGTCAAACCACTAAAATCACTATTCGTATCCAAGAAAATATAAATATTCTTCAGGTATCAGATATATATCCTGATATTTTAAGTTTTTCATTGGTAATCGGAAACATAAACTGAGGGTCGTTTTTTACATTAAAGTTTATAGTAAAAAATCATTTATATGACGGTAAAATACCTACATCCGCAGTAAATTCATTTGTGCTTCCAGGAGCCATTGTTTTGGTAGTAATAGAAAAGTCTTGTTGAAATCACAATGAATTATTTACTTTTCCCGTAATCGTTATATTTTGTGCAATATTTCATTTATTTTCTATAAGAAAGTTCAATTTTAAATTATTTTTTTCATCAACCACTGCTTTCACTTTTTTGTTGGTAGAAAAAATCCCTCACGTCATGTTTACTACTTTTATGCTACTTTTTATGGCAGACTCTCCTCATACCATGATATCTATATATAATATTTTACGTATTTTGAGTGCAAACATTCATCCTACGAGTGTGTTTTCAGGTTTCAATAAATTATAGCCTAGACACCCCAATTGCAATCAGCTCATACCTGGTGGGATTACTATTTTTTCTTCTATAACTTGTTTTGTCATAGGTTCTATCATTACTTTTCTTTCTTTTGTCCAAGGAATAAGCATACTGAATTTATTTCCTGTTCACATATTACCCTGACAGTAACGACCATTTCAAATCCCAGACTCACTAAATCAATATTCAAAAAACATTTTTTTTGTTGATGTGTTATTTACACACAAACGTATAGTTTTTTCATCTCCTGGTTCTATATAGACAACACTCTTATATGTCGAAGCACCTGTTCCATCTCCGCAAAAATCCAAATAAACTGCCTTCATGTCAGCTTCAGTATATTCTTGTGCATAAGATACATTTATAAACAATCAAACAATACTTAATACACAGGACAACCACAACAAAAGATTTTTTTTATTCATTTTTTTATTTACCATTAAAATATAAAAAAATACAAATCAACAATACTATTATATATTTATATATGCTATACAAGAACTATTACTACATTTCTTATAGTTTTTTTGATTTTTTACTATGTGATATGTATATAGAGCTATTATTCTAACACATATAATTGACATTTTATATGATAAATTTTTTATACTTCCTACTTGATTGTAGCTTTATAAAAAAGTCTTCAAAAATTTGACAGAAAAAAAAATCTGAGTATAATGATATCATATAAGAAGAAAAAAATGTTCATTAGCAGATACACAATATGATATATTATATGGTCTAGGACTTTTTGACACCAATACTGGTGCCAAAATTTTATATTTTATTATGAAACACAAATGAAAAAATTTATGAAAATTGGTGCATTAAGTCTTGCACTTATTGCTTCTCTAGTATTGTTATCTAATTCAACA
>CAYRIQ010000023.1:0-12202 GCA_964424505.1 uncultured Candidatus Peribacteria bacterium
ATATTATTGTCTGAGTAAATCTTTTGAGAGAGGGGATTGATCTTCCTGAAGTAACGTTTTTGGCTATTCTTGATGCTGATAAAGAATGATTTCTTCGCTCAACGACTTCACTTATTCAAATTGTTTGACGTGCATCGAGAAATCCACATAGTGAGGTTGTTTTGTATTCTGACAATTTTACCGAATCTATGATTAAAGCCTTGCGAGAGACTTATCGTCGTCGTGGCATCCAAAATACCTATAATATACAGCATAATATTACTCCAGAAAAAGCTGAATCTAATGTCAAAGGATTGGATGTTGTAAAAACGGATGAAGTCCTTTCTCAAGGGTTTGACTGACTTACTAGAGGAAAAACAAAAAGATTAAAAAGGATGACCAAATTTGAAAAAGATATTATTCTTAAAGATTTGAAACAACAGCTGGACGTTCTGATTTCAGCATGGAAATTTGAGGAAGCCGCAGTAATAAGAGACCAAATAAAAGAAATTTCAGGAGAATAATTAGTTTTCTACGGTTAATGTAATATGATTGTATGGCAGGTTAATGCCATATTTTTTGAATTGCTCAAGTATATTTGTCATAAATTCTTTTTTGATGACCACTGCATTTCTTTTTGTTTGTGGGTTTACAAAGAAAAATCCCTGCATTATAATGCCTCCTGTATCGAATCCACTTACTACAATATTTGTATATTCTTTATGAAGTATGCCATCCATATTGTTTATAATGCCTATTATGAGTGACTTTACTTGATCGATGTCTATATGACGTGGTAATCTCAACTTTATTTCACCTCTTATAAGCGTTTCTGATTTTAGCGTTTTGATAGGAGTAGCTGCTACAATTGTATTTGGTATAATTGTTCTTCTTTTGTCAAATGTCCTAATGACTGTATATCTAATAGTGATCTCTTCGATAGTACCTGTAATGTTTAGACTACCCATAAATTGGACTAAATCACCAAGTTTTATTTTTTGATTGGTCATCATCATTACTCATGCAATCATATTTCCTATGGTAGTTTGCATAGCAAACCCTATGCTGATAGATAATCATCACATGATCAATGCTACATCAAATCCTATGACTTGAAATACTGCTAAAATATTGAAGATCATCAGTAATATATATAGGATGCTTCAGGCCAAATTTGCTATTTTTTTGCTATATACATCTTCCTGGAGAGAATTTGCTTGAATTCTGTTTTTGACTTTTTTGACTATATTTTTTATGATGAATAAAAAAATAACAAAAACACCTATTGCCAATCCAGTGGTTTTAATAAATTCTCGTCCATTATTTTTGAACCGTGAAACTATGTATGTAATGATGTCTGTTGTATTCATTTTTATTATATGATGGTAAATACTATTGTTGAGGTATATATTTGCTAATAGTTTGTTGGTCTGATGGTTTATCAAATGTTACGGTAAGTATGTTGTATGGCACTTTAATGTTGTTGGTAATAAATTCTTGATTTACTTTTTCATTGATATATCCTATTGCAAAATCTGGAAGCAATCCACAATTTGGATCGAAAGAAAAAAATGATTTGATCTCTATATAACTGTCTGCAAAATTTGATACAAATACCTTGGTAGTGGATTTTTCTTTTACAAAATCGAAACTATTTATCGCAGTTAGTACGATTTGTAAAACTTGTGGGATGTCAGAGTCATAATGGACACCAAATAATGCATTTAATTTTATGATAGGTTCTGCACTAAATGTTTTGATGGGAACAGAAATCAATGTCATATTTGGCAGTACAACTTGTCTCAGGTCTAAGGTCCTAATGATAGTATATCTGATTGTGATTTCTTCAATTTTTCATAAATATATTTGATCAGCTTGTATCTCTACGATATCTCCCAATCTAAATTCTTTGGTATATAGGATCATGATACCTGCTATCATGTTTCCAAGTATTTCTTTAAATGCTAATCCTACTCAAAATGAAATACCTCCTACGATAAGTCCTACATTAAATCCAACCATTTCAAATCCTACAAAAAAAGAAAAAATAACAAGGATATAGAAAGTTATATCGTGGATCAATTTTCAGATTTTATCAATATGTTTGTTTCATGGGTCTGCATTTTTTATTATATTTCTTCTTACTATCCCTGCTATGAATTTAGAAATCATTAAAAGAAATATAATGACTGCTATTGCTCCTATAATTTTTACGCCATAAGAAATTATCGAACTATCCATAAGTTTTTCTAGCAATGAAGGCTCTATCGCTTGTGTATTCATACGAAACTATCTCAAGATATAAAATCTTCCTCAATTATACGCCTTCTTCTCTATTTTTTCAAATCAACTCATTAAAATTGTGCAGAATCATTGCCTAATTACCTTAAAAATGATGCAATATGGGTTATTGGATTGAAATGCTCTTTAACTTTTATATTATTTCTTTGCATATTTTATTTTTTTATGCATATCAATGAACTTTAAAAAAACCACAAACTCTTTTCCTAAAAAACCTTTGTTTACAGGGTATAAGAGCGATTATACATCTCAAAGTCCCAAAAGATCATTTTCCTTGCTTACCTTGTCTATTGTTGTTATTTGTACTTTTGTTTTGGCTTTGCTTGTAGTCAAAAACTTTGATCGTTTGAGTACTTGGTTTTCTCCTTCACAAGAAGTAACTTCTTTGTTTACTCTATGAGAGCAGGTGTCATTGTCTGGTGTAATCCAATCAGATGGAGACTTGATCTCTTATACACATACTTTGAATATGGCTGATGCTACAATAATTGGACTAAAAAGTAAAACTCTCGATCTTAGTATGTATTCTGGTGCCATTGTTATTGAGTGAATCGTAGAAAAAGAATTTAATTCTCTTTTTATTGTTGAAGTCACTGCTGTGTCATGATCTTTGACAACTACATGAGTCGTTGGTCAGTTGTTGTGATCGGGTAGTGGGATATATATTGCTCAAGCAGGTGTTTATCTTCCTGCAGAGTTTTGACAAAAATATACTTTACTCAATCAGGGAGAAAACGGTGTCATAAAAGTACTTAATATTGCTACCAATCAAGTAATTTCTCTTTCATATTTTGCTTGTAAAAAATCAGATCCAAATAAAAATTGTACTCAACTTCAACAAAATATCTGATCGAGCGCAGAAAAAACTGTTTCTACTTCACATGCAGATACTTTATATAAATTGGAATGAGTAACTTCATGGTTTTTTACCAATGGGAACTTGTATGGTTACTTTATCAATGATGTTGCTGAACAAGAAGTACTAGATCTTGCTAATGCTTTGATTTTGCCCAATGACTATTATGTAAAAAATACTTTGTTGTCTAGGCTCCAAACACTTTGTACTGATGGTGTTACTTCGTTTACACAAGTCACGACTTCTGCTCTAGCTATGGATATTAATGGTTTAGTCATTAATCTTCAATGATCTACTGCCAATGGCTCTGCTGTGTGTAAAATTTTTATAGATCCATCACAAGCTGCATGATGAACTAAGCTTAGCTATATTTCCAATACACCTAATTTATCAACAGGCACATCTTCTCCTACTTCTTCTGTCTCGAATACTATCGATACTTCCGTAAAACAATTCCCTATAAATTTAACAAAAACAATGACATTTACTTCTTCAACGAGAGGATATTCAATAGTATTTCCGTCTAGTAATATCGCATACGAAGCACTTAATGTAGATGAAAGCTTAGACCTTCCAGGAGTACGTTGTTCTACTCAAATGAATGTTACTAAATTTGCAGATAAAGCTACACTTAGTGATGATCCTAAAATAAAAATATTTACTTGTGCTATCAAAGGCGCATTGAATAATCTTGGGAATAGTATACTTCAAATAACCTCGCCTAATGGTATCAGTTTTTTGATCCAGATTGTAGATCCTGCACGGGCAGAATTTGCTACAAATATTGTGATACAATAATTTTTTCTCTGTTGATATTTGTATTGTAATTTGTATATTCATACTTCTGCTTTCTATAAAATGGTATGTATGGCAGATTTTTTTATGCTTTTATTTTTTGATATATATAGGTATGCAAAAGCAACAAGGAATTGATGTAAGATCTTTTATTGCTGATACTATCACTCCTTATGAGTGAGATGATTCTTTTTTGGTGTGACCATCTGAGAGGACAAAAAAACTTTGGGAAATATGTAAGCAAGCTTTACAGGAAGAGCGTGATCGTGATGGATGTAGAGCTATTGATACAGAAATTATTTCTTCTATTACAAGTCATGCTCCAGGATATATAGATAAAAATATGGAGATTGTAGTTGGTCTTCAAACGGATCAATTGCTTAAAAGGGCAATGAAACCTTTTGGATGAATTCGTGTTGTAGAAAATGCAGTCAAAGAAAAATGACTTCTTGTATCTCCTAGAGTAACTGATATATTTCACTATGCAAAAAATCATAATGATGCTGTATTTTCTGTGTATGATCAAGAAGTAAAATCTTTTCGTTCAAAACATATCATTACGGGATTGCCAGATAATTATGCAAGATGAAGAATAATCTGAGATTATAGAAGACTTGCATTGTATGGTGTTGATTATCTTATCAAGCAAAAGGAATCAGATAAAAATGAATTTTTTGGAGAAATGACAGAAGACAAAGTAAGAACTTTGGAAGAGCTTTCTCTGCAAATCCAAGCATTGAAAGATATTAAAATCATGGCTTCCACGTATGGATATGATGTTTCGTGACCTGCCAAAAATGCTACGGAAGCAGTACAATGGGTATATTTCGCGTATCTTGCTGCTGTCAAAGAACAGGATGGTGCGGCTATGTCTCTGTGAAATGTTTCTACTTTTTTGGATATTTATATCCAAAAAGATCTTGAAAATGAAATAATTACTGAAGAATATGCACAAGAGCTTATTGACCAGTTTGTTATGAAATTGCGTATGGTAAGGCATCTTAGACCTGGTGCTTATGATGATATTTTTGGATGAGATCCTACTTGGATTACTGAAGTGATCGGTTGACAGCTCAATGATTGAAGAACTAAAGTCACTAAAACTGCTTTTAGATTTTTACAGACATTGTACAATCTTGGTGCTTCTCCAGAGCCGAATATCACTATCCTTTGGTCAGCTTCATTGCCAGAAAATTTCAAAAAATTTTGTGCAAAAGTGTCAGTCGATACGTCATCTATTCAATATGAAAATGATGATATTATGAGAACATGTCGTGGGTCAGATGATTATGGTATTGCATGTTGTGTTTCTTATCAAGAATTAGGAAAAAGAATCCAACATTTTGGTGCAAGATGTAATTTGGTAAAAACTTTATTGTTGGCTATCAATGCTGGTAAAGAAGAGCACTCTGCGGAAAAACTTCTTGATATCCCCTTATTGTCTGATGGTGTATTGGATTATGAAGAAGTTCTCAAAAATTTTAAATTTGCTATGGGTGAAGTAGCTAGAATATATGCTAAAGCTATGTTTTTTATCCACTATATGCATGATAAATATTATTATGAAAGAGCACAAATGGCTTTTGTAGATACTCATCATGGTATAGATATTGCATATGGTATCGCATGATTGTCTATCGTGGCTGATTCATTGTCTGCTATAAAATATGCTCAAGTGACACCTATAAGAAATGATCAAGGAATGACGGTTGATTTTTCTATAGAGGGAGAATTTCCTATGTATGGAAATGATGATGATCGTGTAGATTTGATTGCAAAAGATATTGTAAATTATTTTAATACTGAACTTAAAAAACATACGGCGTACAAACATGCTAATCCTACTATGTCTGTTTTGACTATTACTTCCAATGTGATGTATGGAAGTAATACATGAGCAACTCCTGATGGAAGGCAATCTTGAAGCCCTTTTGCTCCTGGTGCCAATCCTATGCATGGACGCGATTCTCATGGTGCTATTGCATCATTACATTCGGTAAGTAAACTTGATTATGCTGACTCTCAAGATGGTATATCAAATACTTTTTCTATTGTCCCTTTAACGCTTGGAATGAATAAAGAAGAACAAATAGAAAATCTTATAGCTATGATTTCTGGTTATTTTTCACAACATGCACATCATCTTAATGTAAATGTTCTCAATAAAGAAATGTTACTTGATGCTTATGAACATCCAGAAAATTATCCGCAATTGACTATCAGAGTTTCTGGATACGCTGTTAATTTTTCTAAATTATCAAAGGCGCATCAGCGTGAAGTAATTGAAAGAACATTCCATGAAAAAATGTAATATGTGTGGAAAGGTGGATAAAATTGTTTAGATTTGTATCTATAGTATATGTTGCGTGTTCACTCGATAGAATCGTTTGGTACTCATGAATGACCTGGAATCAGATTTATTCTATTTTTGCAGTGATGTATTTTTAGATGTTTATATTGTCATAATCCTGATACCATTTCTCCTGATGGAGGCAGTATGATGTCTATTGATGCTGTTTTTGATAAAGTAATGAGAATGAAGCCGTATTTTATAGATAAGTGATGATTTACTATGTCTGGTGGAGAGCCTCTTTTGCAAGCTGCCGCATTGTTGCCGTTATGTAAAAAGCTTAAAGCTGAATGAATTCATATTGCTATAGATACCAATGGATTTGTACGAAATGAAGATGTAGAAAATATATTACAATATGTTGATCTTGTTTTGTTGGATCTCAAGCATATGGATAATATGTGGCATCAAAAGATCACCTGACAACCAAATGATCGTGTTCACTCTTTTTTACGCCACTTAGAAACTATGCATATCTCTACGTGGATTAGATATGTCTATGTCCCTAATTATACTGATCAAGTAGAACATATCCATCAGTTGGGTAAAATGTTTTGATGATATCGTTGTATTGAAAGAGTAGAAATTTTACCATATCATACTTTGTGAGTACATAAACGAAAATCACTATGATGGGATTATGAACTGGATCATGTTGTCTCTCCTGATAAGGATGATTTATTGTCAGTAGAATCTGTATTTTCTCAATATTTCCCTATAGTGTTGAGAAGATAATTTTTATATACGTATTGTTGTATTATGGACCTTTTATCTCCAGCAGAAATTACTGCAAAATCCATTGTTCTTTGAGAAAAAAAAGCACATGCACCATTTTCTCATACCTTAGTTTCTGGTATATTAGCAGGAATATACATTGCTTTGTGAGCTACTTTTTCTATAACAAGTATATCATGATTGCAAAATTCTCCCTTTGGGCTTATGAAAATTGTCGCTTGACTTGCTTTTTCATTGGGACTTATCTTGGTGATGATTGCTGGAGCTGAACTTTTTACCGGTAATGCTTTGCTTATTATTGCACTTGTAAAAAGAAAAATATCCATTTGGCTATTTTTGAGAAATCTTTTTATTGTATATTTTTCTAATTTTATTTGAGCATTACTTATCGTTATATTGCTCTATATTGCTCAGTGGCATCTGTTGGGCAATGGAATTGTTTGACAAACCTTGGCAAATGTAGGTATACATAAATTGCATTATGGATTTTTACAAGCATTCGTGTTGGGTATTTTGTGTAATATTTTGGTATGTTTATGAGTATGGTTGGCTTATAGTGGAAGATCGACTTCAGATAAAGTTCTTGGTATTGTCTTCCCTATTACGGCATTTGTAGCTTGTGGATTTGAACATTCTGTTGCAAATATGTTTTATTTGCCATTTATATATCTCTTTAAACTCATTTGATTTGGTGCTGTGTCTGGCGACGTTTCATCTATTACTTTGTATACTATATTTGTTGGTAATTTGTTGCCCGTTACTCTTGGAAATCTTGTAGGATGAGCTATATTTGTTGGTCTTGCTTATCGATATCTTTATGAAAAAAATTAGTAATTTTATTTTATATTTGCTCTTATGTTGACGAAAATTATAGCTACTATTACAGAACATTACGATGAAAAAAAGCTTATGGATATTCATAAAGCTGGAGTAAATGTCGTGAGAATAAATTTTACGCATGCAAATCCTGAAACTGCACGCCCACTTATTGAAATGATTCATACATTGAATACTACTAAACAGACTAATCTAAGTATATTGTTGGATACTAAATGACCTGATATCAGGACAGGTGTGAGAGATGAAACGTTGATCGTCAAGAAAAATCAGCAAATAAAAATTTTTGTGGATCAATCAAAAGTTAATCCAGATTGTGATCTTTTTTGTGATTATCCCAACATTCTTTCTGATGTAACCATAGGACAAGAAGTAATTATTGATTCATGACTTTTGGTGGTCGTTGTGGAAAAAATATGTACAGATCATCTTGTTGTATGTGCGCTTACTGATGCAGAAATATGATCTAAAAGACATATTAATTTACCGTGAGTACATATTAGTTTGCCTGCTCTTATAGATAAGGATAAGGAAGATATCCTTTTTGGTATACAAGCTGGTATATCTTTTGTTGCGGCATCATTTATCAGAACTGCGGAAAATGTTCATGAGATTAGAAATTTTTTGGATAGCAATGGAGGACATCATATCAAAATTATTTCTAAAATAGAAAATCAAGAGGCGATAGAAAATCTGGAATGAATTGTTAAATATTCTGATGGAATTATGGTTGCAAGATGAGATTTGGGTATAGAATTACCAATTCATAAATTACCAACTTACCAAAAAAATATTTTAGATATGTGTTTTGTCTATGGTAAGCCTGTTATTGTCGCGACAGAACTTTTGAAAAGTATGGTATATAATCCTTTCCCTACGAGAGCTGAAGTTAGTGATGTCTATAATTCTGTCATTATGAGAGCTGATGCTGTGATGTTGTCTGATGAAACAACGGTAGGAAAATATCCTATAAAAGCTATAGAATATATGAAAAAAATTATTGTAGAAGCAGAAAAAACTACAAATAATAAACATAAAGATTTTCAAATACAAGAAACAGATGAATTTAATGTTTTAAAAAAAGCTATAGCTAGACATGCATTGATGCTGGCTGATGAAATAGGCGCAAAAATGGTTGTTGTGTTTTCTTATTCGTGAAATTTGGCTAGATATATGTCATCATTCAAGCCAAATCAGCCAATTATATCCTTTACAACTGATGAAAAAGTTTATCGTTTTTTGGAGATAAACTATGGAATATGGTCAGAAAAAATTGCTCAGCGATGAAAGCATAGTACAGAAAATCAAGAAATAGCAATCAATATATTAAAACAAAAGTGAATGATTAAGCCGTGAGAGTACATAGTAGTTATTTGAGAAAGAATATATAATGATGTCCATCAACAGCAGATTAGAATAGTCCCTATAGATTAAATTTTTTATATATTGTATTATATTTATGAAAAAAATTCCCATCTGAATTTCAAACAGACACGTTCACCTTTCGGCTTCTGATGCCTGAATCTTGTTTTGATTGGAATATGAATGCAAAAAAATAAAAGACCTTTCTCAGCCAGGACAATTTGCTTGTGAAGAAACAGTTTCACTCAAATGACCAAAAGGACAGATTGACGGTGTGAGAATTCTTGGTCCTTACAGAAAAGAAACTCAAGTAGAAATTTTACAAGCAGACAATTTTAAGTTAGGGACTCAAGCACCTATCAGACTTTCATGAGATCTTGTTGCTAGTTGCGCGATACAGCTTATTGGACCAAATGGCTCAGTACAATTGCATCAAGGACTTATTGTAGCTCAGAGACATCTCCACGCAACGCCAGAAGATGCAAAACGTCTTGGAGTAGAGGATTGACAAGTAATCTCTGTGGCTGTTTGAGGAATGAGGGCAACGCTATTTTGAGCTACTGTTGTGAGAGTTACAGAAAATTCTGCACTTGATATGCATATAGATGTAGAAGAGGGAAATGCAGCTGGTTTGGGTATATGAGCTGAAGGAGAAATCATTATGTAATAAGGTATTGATGTGTCTTTAAATAGGTGTGTTTTCTATGTAATTTGTTCCATAAATTCTTTGTATTTATTTTTAATCGCTCAAGGAATTTTTGCATCGAAATACCATTTAGTTTCTTCTTCTAATTTATTTATATCTTTACATGTAATAGTATCGTTTATTTGATTTCGTTCAAATAAATCTGGAGAAATATCCATTGTATTCATTAAAGTGCCTCTTGTAGTGTCGATATAAATGAATATTCAGCTATTCTCAAATAATTTTTGTAATTCTTTTTTAATATTATGTATTTTCTCTTGTGTGATAGTTGCTTGCTTAGTATTAGTCATATATGAAGCAATAATATTTTCTCAATTGAGAATGTCCATTTTTTTTAAAAAACATATAAAATGTATTTATATCAAGTAATTTTTAGAAATTTTTTATTAAATATATTAATTGATGATTTAAATACAAATTAATATTTAATATATTTTGGAAATTAAATTTTTTGTTTGTTTTTGATAAGTTACATATTTTTGTCCTATTTGATTAATAAGAAATATTTCTTCAATGATTTTAAGTTTAAGGAGTACATATATGTCATATAACGTTTGCAGCTCGGCGGACGTCGCGATTTGTAGCGATGTTCAGCTAGAATGTGTTGTATGTCTGTTTCTCTTAATTGTTTCAATTTCTTAATTATGGAGGAACTTCTTTTCTTTAAACTAAATTAAAAAACCTAAATTAAAAGCAAGCTCCCGGTTATTTCTTTAAATTATTTTTTCTATCAAGACTTTCCAGATAGGTAAAACCTGTATTTTAAGATTATCGATTACTATTTCTTCTTGTTGATCGTACGTAATGATATATCATGTTGTAAGATTAAATGCTTTCATAGCTTCCAAAAGTCATTTTGTTTCTCTTTCTTTGTTCTCAAAATTCAATTCTCGACATACTTGTATCGCTTGATTGATTTTTATTCAGTTTTTAACTATAAAATCGCACTCTTTCCCCTTTTGAAAATAATAAAATTCTTTTTCTTGTCTGTATAAGTGTATTGCCACTAGATTTTCCAGTTTTTTACCGCGATTTTCGGAGTAATTTGTCGCTAAATTAATAAATGAATTATCTGATAAATATATTTTTTTTGGACTCAAAATAAATTTCTTCGGAGAAAAAGAAAACTTACTAACCCCTATCACAAAAAATGCATCTTGGAGATAATTCAGATAGTTTCATAATGTTTTCTTGGATCATTCTATTTTCTGACTTTGGAGATATTCATAAAATTTACCAAGTGAAAATATAGTAGCATAAGAATTGACTATATATTTCATAAAATATTCAAAAAGAAATTTGGATTTGATTGAATATCTTTCGAGAATATCTTTGTAAAAAATTGTTTTGTAATAATTTTCGATTGTTTTTGTTTTTTCAGATTTTTCTTGTACTAACAATTCTCCGAATCATCAGTATTCGACGTACTCTTGCAAGATATTCATGATGTCTCATTTTTTGATAGAATATTCAATATTTTTGGTTTCAATATGATGATATTTTATTATTTCCTCAAAAGAAAATGGCAATACAAGTAAATGATGATATCTTCATCTCAATTCTGTCGAAACTTCTTCCAAGAGGAGCTGTGAACTACTTCCAGAAACAACTATTTTGTATCCATTGTCTTTGAATGTCCTTAGAATTTTTCCATAATTTTTGAGATTTTGTATCTCATCAAAAAATAGATAAGTTGGCTTTTTTCCGTAAAGCTCGTAATGAGCATCAATCAATAGTCATAAATCCTTGGTTTGAAGATCTATGAGTCTATAATCTTCAAAATTAACGAAGAGAACATCGTTCTTGGCGATTTTTTTAAGTAATCAAGAAATAATCTGATACATAAAAAACGTTTTTCCAGCTCTTCTCGGTCAGATAATGGCCAGGATTTGGGAAAAATCTTTGTCAAAAACGTAGTCTCTTTCAACTATTTCAGGAATTTTGGACTCTTGCCATTCTATGAGAATTTTCTTAATTATCTCTTTCATGGGAATTTGTATTACACAATAAATATTATTTGTGTGTAATGTAATGTTTTTTTGTGATTATTCAAGAGTATTTTCCAAAATGGAAATAACTGATTTTTCTTCCAATTCTTTAGTTTCAAAAATATTTGTTAGATGTTTTGAAATTGCAGGAATGTTTACTCCAAAAAGTTCTGCCATTTTCTTTTGTGGCAGTCGAATATTTTCATCATGCAAAAATACTTCTACTTTGATCTTTCCATTGGGTGTGGTATAAAGAAGAAATTCCGTGAGTTCGTCTTTGATTGCTAATTTAT
>CAYRIQ010000024.1:0-11282 GCA_964424505.1 uncultured Candidatus Peribacteria bacterium
ACTGGACAAACACTAAAGTTTCAGCAAAGTGGCGTAGTTGTAAAAATCAAATCTAGCAAAGAAAATGCGATCATGTGTGAAGTAGTAGAATGATGATGGATTATTCAGTTTGATAGAGTGTTTTTTTCTAATTATGATCTTAATCTTCCTTTTTTGAGTGATAGAGACAAAAAAGATATTTTATGGTGACTGGAATATGGTGTCCATATTATAGCACCTTCTATGGTCAAAAATAGAGACGATATCATAGAATTGAAACAATTTTTGGCGACCAAAAATGCAGATAAAATGAAAATACTAGCAAAAATAGAAACACCGGAAGCACTAGAAAATATAGATGATCTTTTGGAAATTTCAGATGGACTTATTTTTGTATTTGAAAAAATAGAAAAAGCTATGAAAATAGCTAAACTTAACGAAGAAATTTTGATACAAAAATGTAAAATTATTTGAAAACCAGCTATCGTTACTTTTGTAGGTAAATTTGAAAAAAATAAATATCAACTTATCAACGAATCTCAATTGAAAAAATACTCTCTTTTGTCTGCAGATGCATATATGCTCGATGTCTTGCTTAGGGAGGAAGATCCACTTGATGTAATCACTAAACTTTCTGATAGTTTAGATGCATTGGAATTGAAAACTACAACACAAGAAATACCCCGTTTTTATGCAAACAATGAATATATGGTCAGAGATTATATTATCTATAATGCCTATAGAACAACTCAAGAAGTAGATGTAAGAGCTATTGTTTTATATACAGAAAATTGATATTCAGCCGGAAGACTTTCAAGTTTAAGTCCTAAAGTACCTATCATTGCGTTTACCAAAAGTGATGATAATTATAGATATCTAAATATACTTCGATGAGTAAGAGGATATAAAATTTCTCAATCTTTTAGTTATGAAAACTTAAAAAGAATAGGAAAAGAAATGATTAGAATTATTTTTAAAGGTAATATTTCTCTTGACGATAAAATCATTATTGTCCAAGCAAACGAGGCCATCAATAGTGAAAAAACAAGTATGATCAATGGATTAGAATTATATAAATTTAAAAATATATAAAATACATCTAAACAGTATGTATGAAATTATTGTTTTGTTAATGTGTCATATCATAATTGTCCACACGCACCTTTCATCTTTCTGCCCATACTATCTCTTACGGTTACCGTAATGCCTCATGCTTCTACGATTTTTTTAAAAGACTCAATATCTGTACTATCGCTTTCTATGAGATTGATAGCAGGATTTCTATTGTAAGGAATTAAATTTACATGAGCCAATTTACCTTTTAATAAGGTAACTAACTCTTTGGCAAGCTCTGGTTTGTCTGTTATATTTTTGATCATAATGTATTCATAAAAAATTCTATTGTCTGATGCTTTTACATATTCACCAATCACCTTTGTAAGGTCATCAAGTGGATATGCTTTGGCTATAGGCATAAGTTTATTGCGCAAAACTTGATTGGGAGCATGAAGTGAAATAGCAAGTTTTACCGGGATTTCATCTTTAATGAGTTGTCTAATTCATGGTATAATACCTGCTGTGGAGATAGTAATATGTCTTCTAGACAATGACAATCCTGCTTCTTGTCTAAGCATAATTTCTATAGATTTTTTGACATTTTCATAATTGAGTAATGGCTCTCACATACCCATAAAGACTATATTTCTGACAGCATAGAGATTTCCGTCTTCTTGCTTTCCAAATTTTTGTTTGATATAATTGTTGGCAAAAAGTACTTGTGAAATCATTTCATCTCGAGTCAAATTTCTTTTAAATCCTAATTTACCTGTGACACAAAATATACAATTTATTGGACATCATACTTGTGAAGAAATACACAATGTTATCCTATTTAGTTTTGCTTTATTGTTTTTGACGTATTTTGATGCCTGTCGATGATAAAGAATTACTGCTTCAATGGTGTAACCATCGTGAGTTTGAAATCAGATTTTAGTAGTATTTTCATCTTCGATAATCTTATCTACTTTTAAGGTAACGATAGAAAAAATCTTATCTAAATTTTCTCTTAGATCCTTGGAAAGTGTTGTCATATCTGCAAAATTTATATTCTGATTTTTGAATATTTCTTGATACATTTGTTTGATTCTAAATGGTTGGAGCTTGTGCTCATTGGTAAATGATTGAAGCTTGCTAGCGTCGAGTATAGATGTTTTGATCATTTCTAAATATTTGAAAGATAAATGTTTATCACCCCTTTAACCTCATTCCCGCGAAGGCGGGAATCTAGCCTGCCTGCGGTAGGCAGGTTTGCTTTGTATAGATTCCGGCCGCAATACTTAGCGTCGGAATGAGGTACAAAACAGAAGTGAGTGATAATTATTTTAAAAGTGTTTTTTTATAGAACCAGCATCTCTCTCCACCATTATAAAACATAGATTTTTTCCATGTTCATCATTTATCTTCTGGGTAAAAATTTTCGTACGAAGTAATAACTCCTCAGTGCAATTTTGGATGATTACTAAATAATTCTGTGATGGTATAATATATTTTTTCTAGATCATATGTGTTCATTCTAATTCCATACGGCGGATTGGATACAAGTGTTCATATCAATTCTCACGATGAAATATAATCAGAAATATTTTTGGTTTCAAAAGAAATATAGTCTCATACACCAGCATATTTTGCATTTTCTTGTGCGATACTAATCATCTCTGGATCGATATCTGATGCTATGATGGTATGTTGTTTATTTAACATGATCTTGGATTTCGCAGATTCTAATTCCTTAGCGAATAAGTTTTGATCATATCGTGTGAAGTGTTGAAAAGCAAATTTTCTGAAGCACCCGGGTGCGATATTTTTTGCTAATAGTGCTGCTTCGATAACGATTGTTCCACTTCCACAAAACAAATCATACAACGGTTCGCTAAATTTTCGTCCTGATAGTAGTAATAATCATGCAGCCAATGCTTCATTGATTGGCGCTTCTCCTGTAGCTTTTTTGTAGCCTCTCTTGTGGAGTGATTCACCAGTAGTGTTGAGTAAGATCGAGCACATGTCGCGTTCTATATAGACAAGTATTTCTACTGGCTCCTTGTTATGGTCCTCGGGAAGCTGTCATTCTTTACCATTGAGAATATTTTTTACTATCGCCTTTTTTACTATACTTTGGATAGTTGGTGTACTAGTAAGTAGCGATTGTTTGGTGATAGCAGTGACATTGATAGGATTTCCTTGGACGTACATCTTCCAGTCAATCGTCGAGACCAAGTCGAAAAGTTGATTGAAATCAGAAGTTATATGTTGTCCCAATTCTAAAAATAATTTATTTCAGACTCTAGATCGAAGATTTATTTTTGCTATCGCAGAAAGATCTCCCTTGAAACGAACCATTGTTGGTCACGAACCAATCACGGTATATCCAGCGATTTCTATTTCTTTTTTGAGGATAGATTCTAATCCTGCAGCGCAGGTAAGGACAAAAATCATATATTTTTTTTTTGATTAAAAGAACTATTTGAGCTTATATATTCGTATTCTAATTACTATACAAAAGGATATTTAATAAACGTGGGATCTACCCATAATGGGAATCACATTGATTTATTTATAAATATAACTATATACTTTATATAATAAAAACAAATAATATGAAAACAATAAATAAAACAAAATTATGGAAAATGATACGTATTATTTTCTATTGTAGTATCTTCTTTTATGGCGTATATCTAATATTTACATCATCTGGAGAACGATATATAACACAAGAATTTTTATTAGGATTCTTGTTGGTTATCTTAGGATTTTTCTTTATGTCCTCGATATATTATGAACGCAAAGAATTATATAATAAAAATATAATTACAAAACGCGTTGAGAGGTTAGTAGAAAAAACCGGAAGTGCATCTAAAGAAATGAAAGAACTCGTAGATTTAATAAAAAAAACATAAACTATTGTCCTACATATCTGTGGGACTTTTTTTTGACAAAAAAACCATCATGTAAAAAACCACCTCGTGATGAAGTGGTCTTTTTATTTTATTTTGTCTCCCTTTAGCAAAGGAGGAAAAAAATATTTGTTTACTTAGCATCTGCGTCGATAACTTCTCCTTCTACTGTTCATTCTTCCTTACCAGCTTCAAGTTCTGAATCTGGATTTGGAGTTTCCGTAGTTGGAGCGGCTTGATATTTGTTGTACAGTTCAGAAAACTCTTTTTGGATTCTTTCAATTTCTGTATCAATTTCTTCTTTAGTTACCTCTTCTTTTGCTGTTGTTGCTTTTGCATCTGCGATCAGTTTGTTTACTTTTTCTTTATCTTCATCAGGTATTTTATCCTTTTGTTCAGACATCATTGTTTCCATCTGATACACTAATGCTTCGAGTCTATTTTTCGTTTCTACCAATTCTTTTCTCTTGCGATCATCGTCAGCAAATTGTTCTGCTTCTGCTTTTGCTTTGGTTATTTCTTCATCAGAGATATTTGTAGATCATTGGATTTTTACTGACTGTTCTTTTCCTGTTGATTTTTCTTTTGCAGTAACATTTAAAATTCCGTTTGCGTCTATATCAAATGTCACTTCAATCTGAGGTTGTCATCTTCTCATCATAGGAATTCATTCGAGATTGAACATTCAGAGATCTTTATTGTCCCTTGCAAATTGTCTTTCTCCTTGTGTTACATGGACTGTTACTGCTGTTTGATTGTCTGCAGCTGTCGTGAATGTATTTTCTTTTTTTGCAGGAATAGTCGTATTTCTCGCAATCATCACATGAGCAATTCCTCCTTCTACTTCTACTGATAAGCTCAATGGGGTGACGTCGAGCAGTAAAATATCTTTTACGTCTCCTTGGATAATCCCTCACTGGATGGCAGCTCCCTGTGAAACTGATTCATCAGGATTGACGGTAGCTTTTGGCTCGAGACCAAAAATATCTTTTACGAGTTTAAGTACTGCAGGCATTCTTGTTGATCACCCGACCAAAATAACTTGGTTGATTTCACTCTTTTTGAGTTTAGAATCTTCGAGTGCATTGAGACATGGTTTTTTGCATCTTTCAAAAAGATCTTTACACATATTTTCAAACTGTGCTCTCGTAAGCGATTCTTCTAAGTTTCTTGGCAACCCATCTTCACCGGTAATGATAAATGGGATAGAAATATCTACTCTTTCTGTCTGAGAAAGTTGATGTTTCGCTGCCTCAGCTTCGTTTTTTACTCTCTGCATTGCCATAGCATTTTTGGTAAGATCAATACCTTCTTTTTTCTTAAATTCTTCTACCAAATAATTGATAATTTTTTGATCAAAATCTGCCCCTCCTAGATGGGTATCTCCACTTGTAGACAATACTTGAAATGTTCATTCTGATCAAATTTCAAGGATAGTTACATCAAATGTTCCTCAACCCAAATCAAAAACGACAATTTTTTCATCTTTATTTTTTCCTTCTCCATATGCCAATGAAGCAGCTGTTGGCTCATTAATAATTCTTTCAACTTTTAATCCTGCGATTTCTCCAGATGCTTTTGTTGCGTTTCTTTGACTATCATTGAAATATGCAGGAGTAGTAATAACTGCCTGCGTGATAGGAGTTCCGAGAAATTTTTCAGCATCTTCTTTGAGTTTTTGGAGAATAAACGCGGAAATTTGTTCAGGTTTATATTCTTTCCCATCTATTACGATAAGTACTCCTCCATCTTTAGATTCTTTGATTTCATAAGGAAGATGTTCTTTACCTATCACCTCAGAGTACTTTCTACCGATAAATCTCTTTACCTCGTAGATAACGTTTTTTGGCTCTAAAATAGCCTTTCTCTTTGCAAGATCTCCAACAAGCAATTCATCACCCTTGATATATACGACAGAAGGTGTTGTTCTTTTTCCTTCTGCGTTGGCGATGACTTCTGATTTGTCGCCTAACATGTAGGATACACAAGAGTTGGTTGTTCCGAGATCGATTCCGATAATTTTTGCCATAGTAATAATAGTAAATATATAAAAAAGTTTATAACTTTAAAAAAGCTATTCAGCGAAGATCAAATTTTCAATTTCTAATTTTCAATTTTCAAACCAATAGGTTTAGAAAATAGAAATTGTGAATTAGAAATTTCGTTGTGTAGCACGTATAGTATAATGATGCTACAAAAAAATGCAAGAGATTTTTAGCAGTATTTTTGTTTGGGTGCTATGGAGCTATTTCCACCCGGGTGAAACAAACTTATTTGTATTGACTTTTCAATTTAAATATGTATATAGAATATATAAACAAAAAATCTATTATGAATACTACAAAACAAGAAGCCATAAAAATTATTGTTTCCTGGTGGGCACAATTTATCGACAAACCTTCACAAGAAGGATTACCAGGAGAACGAGAATCTTTCGAATCACTCTTCGTAATGTTTGCGAGAAATTCTATTTTGAATAATGCTTCTGAAGATAGAACATTATTTGAAAATAATCTGACAGAATTTTTGATGGAATCAGAACCAAGCTACATCACCTTAAGCACTGATTATGGCCCGGAATATCCACTTAGTGGTGTCTGTAGAGCAAGTAAAATTTCCGGTATGAGTTTACCACAGAAAGCTATCATGTGGATTGATTTTGAGAAGGGAACAGTAATTGTAAGTCCTGGATATCAAAAAGAGTCTGTTCAGATTTACCCAGTTCCCACTGCAAATTAATATCTTATTATCATTGAAGTTCTCTGTTTTTTTCAGAGAACTTTTTTTATTTTTATTTTCACAGGTGCAATAGTTTTTACTTGCCTACCGCAGGCAGTCCCTGGTGAAAATGCTTTTGACAGTCTCGGATCGATATTCTTGAAGTTTATAATTCTCTACATCTTTAAAATCAATCCAAAGATATTCATCGTGTTCATCACTCAAAACCACTTCTGTGGAATGATCTAAAAATCACATATATCATACAAAAAAACTATGAGTTCCCTCTGAATATGTTTTTGCTGCTGTATGAACTACTATAATTCATCTAACTTGCAATCATGTTTCTTCCATAATTTCTCTTTCTAAACCTTCTAGAGGGCTTTCATTGAGCAATATTCCTCATCCAGGTAAATCTCGATTTCATGCACCATTACTCGTCACTGATCTTTTAAGAATTAGAAGTTTTTTATCATCGTTGTATATAGCAATTTTTTGTCCAACTATACTTTTAATTCTTTGCATGGAAAAACTAAATAATATAAAAATCTCACTTTATATTTCACACACTTTACTTCTGGCTACAATTACTCGTTGACTCACATTTCACCGATGGTGCCATACATTTTGGGGTACTATAATAACATTCTGGGGTACACATTTCAGCTTCTTGTCTATATCATTCAGGACACAAACATGTCGAGGCACACATTCATGTTGTTTGAGCTTGTTTGGGACATGGAGCGAATTCACACTTTGGACCTGTTCTTCCGACAGCACTTCCGTCTGGACATAGTCTAGCTTCTTCAGTACATGCTTGTATATTAGTAGGATGAGAAGAGGATCCTGTAGAAGAAACTTGTATTGTTGGACATGCAGCAAATTCACATGTTGATCCTGTTCTTGTTACAGAGCTTCCGTCTGGACATAATTGAGCATCTTGTGAACATACCTGGGAGACTAGATTTTCTTTGTTTGTACAACCAACTAGAAATATGCTTACTAAAAACATTGGAATTATTAGTTTTTTCATGAGTAAAAAATAAAGGTAAAAATTGCGTATATGTATAGTATATAGATAATAAAAGGAATGTGAAGAGATTTTATATATCTTGCAAACATACATTGAAAAATTATATATCCATGTAGTTATGATTTTTTTTCATATTTCAAAAACAAAAATACTCTATGACAAAAGCACTTTCTTCACTCCATACCTCTATAATTACATCGATCCGCACAACACCATTTTTTGGAAGGACTATTGTTGCACTTTCATTTTTTTGTTTACTGATCAAACAAATATTTATTTTTTTGTCATATGGCGAAATATTCCAGGAAGCGACATGGTCCGCCACCATGGCACATTATTTATGATATTTTATTAGTGATTTTTTGGTGTGTATCGTTTTGTTGTGATTGATTGCTATCAATGTTTTGGTCAAAAAAAATTTTATAAAAATAATAAATAATATTATTATATCTGGCATTTTTTTGTTGTTTGTCATCGATATTTTTACGATATATTTTATGCAAAGTAGGATCTCGATATTGGATATGACGCAGTTTATCAATCCTTCTCTTAAAAATTTTTCAGGAATAATTGTTTGAATTATCCTTATATTGTGTGTTTTAATCATCACTAGTTTTTTTGTTGTACAGAGCAAAAGATTTAAAAAAAACCAAAGGATGCTGTTGGCAGTGTATTTTTTATTGTTTGCAATTGCTTGCTTAGGAGTAGGTATTTATGCACCATGAGGATTTGCTTCTATTCCTGACAATATTTTTTCTATTAATTTCTCAGCATTGGAAGAAAATATGGAATGAGCATCATACACGAGCTGATCAAATATGTATTGGAAATTTTTTACACAAACACCGTGATTAAACAAAAAAACTAATGTAATCGTTGTTTTTGCAGAATCGTTATCACCTATAGATTCTCTCAGAGTAGGTGGAGTCAACAACAATCTCCCTTATTTTGATCAAATACAAAAACAAGGAATAACTTTTACAAACTTTATCACTAATTGATGTACTTCTGATACTGCACATATTTGATTACTTCTCTGAGTAGAACCACTTAAATTATGATCTCAGCTGTGGGCATATTCTGGATACAAAAACAATACAAATTCCTTGCCTATATTTTTTAGTAAACAATGATATACACCACTTTTTATTAGTGCAGTTGATTTAAATTTTCTTGATCAAAGGGCTTTTCTTTCTTGAATAGGATTTACCCATATTATTGGCGAGGAAAGTTTTGTAGACAATAAAAAATATGTTTTTGATTCTGCACCTGATCTTGATCTTTATAGTAAAACACTACAAACTATCAAAAAGCAAAAACAACCCTATTTTACTGTTTTACAAACTATTTCTTTTCATAAACCATACAATACTCCTTATGGTACAAAAGAAAAAGAAGCTATAAGATACGCAGATAAAAGCTTATATTATTTTTATCTTCAACTAAAAAAATCTGGCTTTTTCAACAATGGTATACTCATTATTGTAAGTGATCATAGAAAAATGGAAGCTTTAGAAAATAGAGAAAAAGAAGCTTTAGGTGAATTTTGGTATAGTAAATGATTGGCTACAATTGTAGGAAAAAACATTACTCCATGAACGATACATACCAATATTGTCCAGCATACAGATTTTTTTTATGGACTCAAAAAACAAATTGGTAAATGAACGATTACCGTCTCCAAATTATTCAATGACATATTTTCTCCTGTTCAATATAGAGATCGATGAATCACTTATTGTCGCTATTTTCAAAATAATAATAAATATAGTATCGTTTCTTGAATACACACATGAGTAATCTTTAATAATTTTTCAGAAATCATAACTAGCCATCCCTTTATTTATCAATATATTTCTTCATATATATCGTTTCAGCAATGATCTTGAGCTACTCTTTCTGGAAAACATGATATGGTTGTGATAGCACATCAATGATCACCGCTTCAGACACCAGAAAATTCACTTGAATGATTTTTATTGGCAAAAAAACATGGAGCACAAGGAATAGAATTTGATGTATCACAGACCAAAGATAAAAAAAACGTTGTCATCCATGGTGAGCGTATGTGGGCTACTACTTGTGGCAAAAACTACATTATAGGAAATCATACTCTAGAAGAAATTAAAACTAAATGTTTATTAAAAAATGGTGAATCACTTATGACTTTAGAGGAAATGCTTACTGCACTCAAAGGTATGTTTACCTATTATTTTGTAGAAATCAAAGTATACAATACTAAAGATGCCGAACAACAAACTACCGATGCTATTCAAACCATTCAAAAACTTGGGATGCAAGACAAAGTTATTTTTACAAGTTATGACAAAACAGCTACATATATTTTATGATCGTACAAAAATATTATCGCAGGATGGGATACGTATAATCTTACTGAACTAAATTTTTTGCCAAACATGAATCACCAATATTATCTTATGCCACAAAATTTAATCAAAGAAAATACTCCGAAAGAAGCTGAAGACATTAGAAAAAAACTTGTAGTCTATACAGTAAATACTACTGGTGATTTAGAAAAGCTGTATCATCAATGAGTCCGTATGGTAATGACAGATAATGTGCCACTGATTAAGTGACGAGCAGAAAACAATTTACCCCACCCTTAATCCCTCCCCATGGTATGGGGAAGGGCCTGCCTGCGGTAGGCAGGGGTGAGGTAATTATTTTTTTAATAACTTTCACACTTCACGACATAATAATTTGCTTCATGATCGCATGATGGACATTTTGCTGGTGGAAATTTTCCTTTGTGAACGTATCCGCATTTCGTGCACATCCATTCGATATCTTCAGTTTTTGTCATCAATGTACCTGCTACTAATTGATCATGAATTGCTTGATATCTTGCTTCATGGTGTTCTTCTGCATGTGAAATACTTTTGATCCTTGCCGCTATTTCCATCAATCATTCTTCTTGAGCAATCTTAGCAAATTCTGGATATAATGTTTGGTGCTCGTGATGTTCGCCATTGATAGCATATTGGAGATTTTCTAATGTTGTTCAAACCTTTACAAATGCACCAGTATCGACCACAATTTCTTCTATATCTTCACCAAGTTTTTCTTTCACTGATTGTATCATTTTAAAAAATCGAGAAGCATGTTCTTTTTCTTGTTCTGCGGTTTGTTCAAAAATTTCTGCAATCTGAAGATATCATTCTTTTCTAGCTTTACTCGCATAGATAGCATAACGGTTTCTTGCTTGGGATTCTCCCACGAATGATTTAGTCAGATTTTCTAATGTTTTTTTCATGGCTCTATTACATAAAAAAATAAAATGTTTATTTAGTATATATAGTTTTTTTTATGGATTGGTAGAGTATTTATATTTTTATGATGTAGTCACAACATGACACAAATTGTCAACGTTGCCAACATATATACTTCATAATATTTTTTTTAAAACAATATAATTCTGAATTTATACATAGATTCATTCATTTTTCTACTACCCTTTTTTTCACTAATTTTGCTTTCCATATTTTGTCAATATATTTTATAAAAAACAGTATTTCTGTGGCCTGAAGTGGGACCCACCATAGGTGGGACGGAGTCGAGTTGGTAGGTCATGTGTATAT
>CAYRIQ010000025.1:0-4831 GCA_964424505.1 uncultured Candidatus Peribacteria bacterium
TGGAACATATACAGGTGAACTTCTTTTAAGTCTACCTTGGTTTTAATTCCCTATAACAAAAATTAGTCTAGAACGCAAAACTCCCCGTTTTGTACAGTCCTAGACTATATAATATATCAACATATACTGCTATCTTACTTTTTGATATTCTGTATATAGTAAATACTATACTAAAATCAACACGAATTGTGGTTGCTTTTTTTTGGTTTTTGGATAAAAGACAATGTCTTTATCTTTTCGATACTCTATGATTACACATAAGTGACATATGTTTTTTTTCTTGACTAGTATAGTGATATTATTTTCCTGATGATTTTTTTTTACTGCCCATGCGGTTCAAGGGACATTAAATTTTGAAATTACTGGTATCTGACTTAGGCATGGTACTCCTAGCAATGTAAACTTATGAGTAATCCCTACCTCTACAAGTGATCAAGACTTTAGTGGACAGTTTAGTGATTATTTTTGGATAGAAGATTTACAATGATATATTACTGGTCATTATACTACTATTCAGTGTGATGGCGTCTATGGCTCCGCTGGCAATACACTTACTTGAGTTTATCTCAAAGCAGGCGACCTTACCCCTACGCTTGTCCAGTGACTTAGTGGTAACGTACATATCGCATCTGGACTTGCTAATTATACGAGTATACTCAATCCTATAACGTATTTTTACAAACCAACTAGTAATATAAATGCTGGTATAGTAAATACATACTGAGATAAACCATGGTTGAAAATACTCATTCCGTGATCTACTCCTCCATGATCGTATAGTGGGACTATAGTTTTTAGTTTTTATAGTTATTAAAAGTCAATTTCACATTAATTATCATCTCTACTATATATTTTCTTTTTTATCAAGACATATATAATCATCACCATACTACCTATTACTAGTAGAGAATACCAGCTCCATATATATTGCAAAGTAACAGAAGTTTTTGTACCTCAAATATATGCCTTATTAGGATTTTTGCTAGCAGTGATATCAAAGTTGAAATGTGGCTGATATATTATTTTTGTTTTGATCAAAAAAATTCATTTATATATAGG
The DNA here is from genome assembly GCA_964424505.1 of uncultured Candidatus Peribacteria bacterium. Taxonomy (GTDB): domain Bacteria; phylum Patescibacteriota; class Gracilibacteria; order Absconditabacterales; family Absconditicoccaceae; genus CAJBLF01. The sequence continues at coordinate 1,060 of CAYRIQ010000025.1, forward strand.
CAATATAAAGCTTGGCGTAGTCAACAATACTCAACTACTTGCTGGTATTATAATGGTTGTTGTTATTTCTTTTTGATATCAAAATATATTGAAAATCGTGGTAATAATCTGAACTTTTTCGTCAACGTTCCCTTGATTGGAAATTCAGAATGTTGCTGTATATTCATCTTCTATTTTTTGTAGTTTGGGAGATTTTGTCATATGAAGTGTTTGGACAGGTACTACCTCTCATACATAGATATCTGCATATTTTACTGCACGAACCACAATATCAAACATAGTGTCTTTGATTTCTGTACCTATGACATTATACGCGAGGCATCAGTGACTAAATCACTTAAATCACACAGGATATTTTATATCATATTGTTTTTGGACAGTATCATTTGGCTTTAGAATAACGGTATGATTGTATGGTAACAAAAAATTTCCAAATTGCACTTTTGGCCTATCTGCAGCGTTACATGCTCTATTTTTTACCTTATCTTCTGTAATTAAACTATCTAAAAAGTCTATATTGATAGTGATTGTTGTATGTGTTTTATTGACAAATTGGACACAAATAGGCAAATTTTTTCATGCTTGTGTCACTACATCAAGTTCCTTTGTGACTATAGTATCATTACAAAATGTCACGTCAACCATCGACAAAAATTGTCATTGTGCATAACTTTGTATTCCACAACACAAAGTGCTATAGACAACTAGCATAACAATCAATCATTTTATTTGTTTCATACACTATCTCTATACAACATAAAAATACTATTTTCTTTTTAATTGCCTCTAGCTACCATTTTGATAAAGACATCACTTGGAACATTTACATTTCCTATAGCTTTCATCTTTTTTTTCCCTTCTTTTTGTTTGGCTAACAATTTTCTTTTTCTACTTACATCTCATCAATAACACTTCGCAAGGACATCTTTTTTCATCGCAGAAATATTTTCTCTAGCAATCATTTTGTTGCCGATACCAGCCTGCAATGGAATAGCAAACAAATGTTTTGGAATCAGTGTTTTGAGTTTTTCTACCACTTCTTTTCCTAAATAATATGATTTATCTTTGTGAATTACTCGACTCAAAGCCTCTACTTTTTCATTATTTATATATACATCTAATTTGACAAGTTCTGCTGGATGATATTTTTTAAATTCATAATTCATAGTCGCATATCATTTGGTTGCAGATTTTAGTCTATCATAAAAATCAATAATAATCTCTCCCATAGGCAATTCATAATGTCGAACTACTCTCGTTTCATCGATATAATCCATATTTAATAGTCTTCATCTATATTCCTGACACAGTGACATAATATTTCCGGCATATTCTTGTGGTCATACTACTTCTACTGAAGCTATTGGCTCTCGGATTTCGTCTATTAATCACTGATCTATCATATCTGATCAAGACTTTACCACTAACCAATGTTTTAATATAGCATGGACACTAGATTCTGAATGTTTGAGCAAAGAACATTCTTCACTTGTGAGGATATATTTATACATTCACGTTTTGATGATATTTTGGATATTATATCAGGATTTAATTTGGTCTAATGACAGATTTTTTGATTTAATCAAATAAATGACCGTAGGAATAGTAAAAATCGTCTCCATATTATATTCCCTGGATAATCTTTCTTTTACAATATCCATATGCAACATGCCTAAAAAACCACAACGAAATCATAATCATAGTGCTTTTGAATCTTCTAATTCATACTCTATAGCGCTATCGTTGATTGATAATTTTTCAAGACTATCTTTGAGCTTGTCATAATCATTGGTGTCGATTGGATAAATTCACGCATATACAAATGGTTTTACTCTTTTAAATCATGGTATCACGAGATTTTTCATTAAAGTCTGATTGTGTCCTTTAGCCCTTTCATCTTTAATCATAGTATCACCAATACTTACATCTCTGACGGATTTTTCTCCTGTAACAATATAGCCAATTTGTCCTTCTTTGAGCAGCTTATCTACTTTACAATCAGGAGTAAAATATCCTACCTCAGTCGGGAATATATCGTTGTTGGTGTGAATCAGATGTAAATTTTGCCCTGCTTTTATCTCTCAGTCTACTACTTTAACATATGCTAATACTCCTTTGTATGGATCATACACAGAATCAAAAATCAATGCTCTTGAAATGCCCGTGATTTGAGATTGATCTTGTCCTACTGGCCAAAATTTTTTGGTATGAGATTGTTTAAATGCGAGTGGATCTTGGATTCTTTCTATAATCGCATCTAAAATTTGATCAACATTTTCTCAAGTTTTTCATGAAACATATATAATTTCTGATTTATCGATACCGATAACATTTTCTATTTCGTGTGCCACTCTTTCAGGATTTGCTGCTGGAAGATCGATTTTATTTAAAACAGGAATAATCGTTAAATGCTGATCTATTGCTTGATACAATGTAGACAGTGTCTGTGCTTGGATACCTTGAGATGCATCTACAAGCAAGATAGCTCATTCTACTGCAGCAAGTGAACGAGAAACTTCATATTGAAAATCTACATGACCTGGAGTATCAATAAGATTAAATTCATATCACTTTCGTTGCATTCTCGCTGGGGTAAGCTTTATCGTTATCCCTCTTTCTTGTTCTATATCCATACGATCAAGCATCTGAGCATGATCTATTTTTCTGACTGTTCAGGTAATCTCCAACATTCTATCAGCTAGTGTAGATTTTCCATGATCTATATGTGCAATGATACAAAAATTTCTAATATGCATGTATATTACCAAATAACTAAATGATTGTGTGACGCCTTCGCAAATTTATTCTATCTTATAAAATCCTGGTTTGAATTCAAGAAAGAGTTTGTTGTGTTTTGAATTGACAAAATTGGTAATTATGATTATACTATAGGTAGTATACTTTATTTACCTTATTTTTTGATGAAGCAAATACATACAGCACTCATTGGCCAAATACAAGACGAAAGAGTTCCTACCCCGGATGAGCTAGTATTTATCAATAAAAGTTTATGAAATATCCTTTCAATAGCCACGCTCCCCTCAAAAAAAATATCATTACAAAAATATATTATACCAATCCCTCAAAATGCTACTCGTGAGTATATTCCTGACCTAGAAAATGCTCGAATGAGTATGAAAAACAACTATAAAGATAAGAACATTCCATGACTTATAAAAGATATTGATTATATTATTGATAATTATCACCAATCTTTGTGATATAGTGATATATTTGATATATATCTTTTCCTTATACATACTACACTGCAATCTAATGACAATGAAGCAATGGTACTGTTAAAATATATTCAACGTCACGAATCAAAACTCTCATGAGAACAACAAATGTTTTTTTGGATATATTTATGAACTGCATATTTTTGACAAGGAGAAATTACTCAAAACGCTACTTATTATCAACAAGCCAATATGATTTTTGAAAAAATTTTGAATATACGCGACAATGTATTGGATGATACTATTTATATTCATATTTTACATAAAAACATATTAAGTCTTTATAAACTATTAGACAATGACATTATTTTACAAAAAATCAGTGATTTTCTTGAGTTTTGTGGATGGGATCCCATAAAAAAAACATATAAACAAAAATATATAGAATATGTGCGTGAAATGTTTTTTATGCAATGATCTACTTATGAATTCATTCCGAGCTATGATGAGGCAATCAAAGCTTATGAAAACTATCTTATAGTTGATCCAAATAATTCTTATGTCCAAACTATTATTGCCTCATTACAATCAAA
>CAYRIQ010000025.1:4841-10957 GCA_964424505.1 uncultured Candidatus Peribacteria bacterium
TTAATATTTCTACAGCGGAACATTTTTAGAGTTGCCTCATTACAATCAAAAAAAACGTCTCAATAATTTTTTCATTCGCCCTACTTTCTTTTTTTCTACAGTAATTTTATATACATGGAACAATTGTTTTTTCCTTTCTAAAATAGCTGATAAGGTTTCCATAAACTATCTTATAGTATATAAAAAATTATAATTTAATTTTAGTAAATTTTTTGAATAATTCTACTCGTTGATTGGCACCAATACAACTGATTGGCACTGCCAACAACTCAAATATTCTCAACATTTTTTTCATTACTTTGATCTTGTCGAACATAATGTAATAATAAAGGATATCGTACAATTCCATACAAAACACATTTATCATCCTGATATCTTTAATTTCTTTTTTCATTCATTTTATCATATGTAACAAAAATTTTGACATATCTTTTTGCTGTTGTGTATGAAACAATGCCAAGATTTTCTTTTTTTGAGGGATATTTGTATTTAGTATTTGCAAAATTTCCATGAGATTATTGACAATAAAATTATATAGCCCATTTTTATATATACAAAAAAAGAAAAAAACTGACAAAACTAGGAAAAAAAGTTGTCAGTTCTTAACTATATATTTAGTAGCCTTTTTTATCAATCAGCACTTTATCTTTGAAACTTATCAAGTATTGCTATGTATATATCGGAAGCGTTGAGTTTGAGATAAAAATCATACATACTTCCTTTACAAATAAGCGGTAGTTTTTTGCCTGTTTCTTTTTCTATCAGTTCTATCAGTGGTAAAACGATTTTGCCTAGCATATCATTTTTATTTTTTGAATAACTAGAAATAGAAAAGTCTTTGTTGATAATGTCTTTCCCAATATTTTCTATTAATATTTTTAATATGGCTACTGTTGCAGTTTGAGAATGTAAGTCTTCTGAAGTTAATTTTCTTCCATTGAGATATATCTTATTGTGTATCATATCTAGAAGAATACCTGTTTTATAGTTTTTGATCATAGTATCGTATGTACCAATTTGGACTTTTCCATCAGTAGTTTTGAGTATACAACTACTAGAATCCAAAAATTCTGAATAAATACCATGGTTTAAATCTTGTTCAAATTTCAATCCTTGATATTCGATGCCATCAACCCAATTCGCATAAATAAGTTTTGAACCCACAAATTCCATATTTGTTTTGTCTGTTGCATCCACTACCATTTTTCTAAATCACTCGAGTGGCATAGCAAAAATCAGTGATCATCACATAATAGTACTATCATTTGGCGAAAGAGAAATGTACTGTTGTGGACCATGAAAATTTTCTAAAAATGATTTAATAAACTTTAAAAAATTTGTTGAACTATTCCTAGTCACACAATCACCTTGTCTAAATTTTTTGAGTGCATCTAAAAATTGCAACATATGGGTCTCTTCATATGCTTCAGAATAAATTTTTGACATAAAATACAAAATTTTTAGACTTAAAATGCCCATAAGTTTTCCATATGTTGCATCAAATTCATCAGTTTCCGGAGCAATAAGATATTTATAAAATTTGGGGATTCTATTTGGATGAAGATTTCAAAAATAGTCGCCCAAAAGTTTTTTAAAATCAGATTTAATCGTTTTGGTAATGTTTTGATTTGTTTTGTAATTACTTCCAGCTATTTGTTCAAGTAATACTGGTTTTCCTGAATAAATGACCCCATAGTCTATGGGAAGATATGGGTTGTCTCTCAATCAATGTACAAGGTTATTTAGTCTAAATCCATAATATCTACTTACAATATCACTTTCTGCTACTAATGATTTATCAAAATCTTCAGAAAAAGAGACAATTGGATAATGAGAATCAAAAAATGAAGCCATTTTGGTTCATGATCCTACCATACCATAAATAAATTTATCAAAATGAAATGCATCAAGAAAAATTTTGTATGTAGCTCATTTTGGGTCTGACATCATTTCATTGATATTTTGTGTTTTTATAGTGGCGATAGTAGCATTATCTATATTCCCCTGTATACTATGCATTACTACAGAAAACAGCAATGCTAAAATTGATCAAAATCCTAATCCAACGCCTCTTGGTAGCTCTGAAAGAATATTAATTTCTATTCCTTCATCTCCTTGCAATATTTTTCCATATTTTTTTTCCAATTCTTCACTTACATCAGCGATATATGGAGCATATTCTCGTGCATTAGTTTCTATAAATTGGTATTCATTCATATCAAGGTATCGCACCTTATTTATAGTTATTTTTTTGCTTGTATTTTTATTATATCACATATAAACACGAAGAGGAATTTTTTGTTTTATACTTACTCCACTATAATTATTGAGAATATCACCAGACCAATTGAGCACAAAAGGAGCAGAAATAACTGTTTGATTTTCAATAAAAAAATTTTCGTAAGTTTGAACGTACGTTTTTTTGAGGTTTTTGGAATTCATCCAACAAAATAATAAAGTAAAATATTGATACTTTTCATATCATGAATGATTTGGTTTATAAATTTTTACCACAAGAAGTCAATAGCATACTCCTACATTTCTGAAATTATTCGTTTTATGACTTCTGAAATAGTATCTTTACTGACTGTACCTTCGTATTTTTGTAATGTACTTTTGATCTGTTCTGCTCCATAACCAAATCACTTGAGTGAAGTGACAATATTTTTGTATAATTTTTGATCTATATCCATTTTTTGCATATCTTCTACATCAAATGTTCCTCTCAATTGAAGTAATATTTTTTTTGCTGATTTAGGTCAAATTCACGGAATTGCTTGAAAAAATTTAACGTCAACGTTTTTGAGCGCTTGTTGAAGATTGTCTTTTGGTAACTGAGAAATTTGAAATGCCGTTTTGGGTCACACTCAACTAATTTTGAGTAAACGTTCAAACAATATTTTTTGCTCGATAGTATCAAAACAATAATAAAAAATGGTTTTTTTATTATCATCAAGATAAGGATACAGAAAAAATTCACCATTATTCTGACTCCCAAGATAATGTACCTGCAATCCAAAGATATCATTGATGATCAATGTTTCTCATCATATATGACGAACCTTTCAAACAATATAATGCAACATTTTGCTAAGGTAATAATGATAAATATCATGTTATGATTATCTATATTGTAATTATTTCTTTGGTCTTTTCAATAATTTTTTGTATTGATATTGTATATTAAATTAGTATTCTTTGTCTGTCATTGAAACTATCGATGATTGTTTTTTTTGGTTGTATTCGATAGTTTTGTTTTTAAAAAAAGATCATATCTTCAAAGAGATATAACCTTCTTTTTGTGCCTTATACAAGCATATGGCTTCACTACACATCTATATTATATATAATTTATAATAAATGTCAAATATTTTGTTACTATATATCCAGTATATATCGATACCTCAGATACTACTTAGCTTTTATTTTATTTTGAGCCTCCATGCAAAGATTTCAAAAACAATTACGAGACAGTTTCCAGGATGATATTTGAGAACTTAGCAAACCACTTCAAGATCTTTTAAAAAATGGTTTTGACACCGGAATAATTAATGAAGAAGATGTTATATCCGACATAGATGATATGGATCTGAGTATTAAAATGCTAGAAAAATTTTATGAACTTGCGGATAAACTAAGCATCAAGATCATTACTATCGAAGAGATTCTTGAAAAAGAAGCAAAAGAAGCAAATAAAGAGAGTAAACTTGGGAAAATAGAACTTTATGATACCAAAAAAAATACTTCTGAATCACAACATAAAGATTTTATAAAACTTTATTTTAATGAAATATCTAAAATACCACTTCTCAACTCCGAAGAAGAAAGAGATATTTCAAGACGTGTCAAAAAAGGCGATGATGAAGCAAAAAAAAGATTAATAGAATCAAATTTAAGGTTGGTTATTAGTATAGCAAAAAGATTTTTTTGATCAAGATTGAGTTTTTCTGATCTCATACAAGAAGGGAACATTGGTTTGATAAAGGCTATAGAAAAATTTGATCCTGATAAAGAGTTTAAATTTTCTACGTATGCTACTTGGTGGATCAAACAAAGTATTACTAAAGCTATCGCAGATATGACTAAACACGTAAGGATTCCTGTCCATTTGATTGATGAAATCAATTCATATAACAAAACTTACCAGCTCCTCTTCCAAAAGCTTTGAAGAGAACCAACTTCCAAAGAAATATGACAAAAACTTGGATTTCCTATAAAGAAAATAAAAAAACTGGAAGAAGTCATCTTTGGGAATGTATCACTCGATAGAGAGGTTGGAGATGAATGAAGAGACACTTTGGCTGACCTTATTGAAGATGGAAATACATTGAGACCAGACCAGTTTGCAGAAAAAAATGCACTTAGAAACAATCTTGATATGATTCTTGGTATGCTTGATGATAGGGAAGCAAAGATTGTAAAAATGAGATATGGGATTGATGGACCAAGATATACTCTTGAACAAGTAGGAGAAGAATTTAATGTCACTAGAGAAAGAGTAAGACAAATCGAGCAAAAAGTTATTCAAAAGCTCAAAGAACATGCTGGATTACAAAAAATACTTGGAATAGAAGATGATATTGCTAAGCTTGAAGCTGGCGAAGGTAAAAAAGCTAAAAAATGAAAAAAAAATAAGGAATGACATGAAGATGATGAAAAAGACGACTATATGAGTAGATTTGACGATGATGATTATATTGATGATTAAATTACCAAAATGAAAATATGGAAAAATTGAAAAATGGAAATATATATCTTTCTACGTTTCAATCTTTCAATCTTTATTAGATTACTAATCTAAAAAATGCCAGATTTGAATTCAAAAGACTATGATGCCTCACACATCAAAGTATTAGAATGATTAGAACCCGTGAGAATGAGACCAGGAATGTATATCTGATCCACTGATGCAAAAGGACTCCATCATCTTGTACAAGAGATTATAGACAATGCCGTAGATGAGGCGTTAGCAGGATACTGTACTACTATTACTACCTGTTTAAATGAAGATGGATCAGTAACTATCCATGATAATGGAAGAGGTATTCCTGTTGATAAACATGAAAAAACCTGAAGATCGGCTTTGGAAACAGTTTTTACTGTCCTTCATGCAGGAGGAAAATTTGATAAATGAGCCTACAAAATATCATGAGGGCTTCATGGAGTAGGAGCTTCTGTAGTAAATGCACTAAGTGAGTGGTTAGAGGTAACCGTGTACAAAAATGGCAAAAAATATTTTCAAAGATATCAAAGAGGTATTCCTGACTGAGAACTTCAAGAAATAGGTGAAAGTGATAAAATGGGAACTACCGTAAAATTCAAACCTGATGCTACTATTTTTGAGACGGTAGAATTTTCTCAATCTATAGAAATTGCTAGAATGAAGCAATCAGCATATCTTTCTCCTGGGATTACTTTCAATTTTGTAAATAAGAAAACAAATTTTAAACAAAGATTTTATTTTGAATGAGGTATCAAGACTTGGCTCAAAAACCTTGTTGGGACTCAACAAGCACTTTCTTCCCAGCATCATTTCAAGGTAGAAGGTAAAGACTGTTTGGCTGAAGTAGCATTTGAATTTGTAAATACAAGCAATGATCATATCCTTTCCTTTGTAAACAATATCCCAACTATTGATGGAGGAACTCATGTATTGGGATTTAAATCAGCGCTTCTCAACATCATCAATGAAGTAGGAAAAGAAAAAGATAAAATAAATAAAAAAATCTGAGAATTTCAATATTCTGATGTGACTGATGGACTGTATGCTATCGTTACCGTTAAGATTCCCGAGCCACAATTTGAATGACAAACCAAAGGTAAACTCTGAAATAGCTATGTAAGAGGACAAGTAGAAACCACTGTTTACGATTATCTCAAAAATTATTTTGTAGAACATGAGGGAGAATTTGACAGAATATTTGAAAAAGTAGAACTCGCTGCAAGAGCAAGATTAGCAGCTAAATTTGCTAAAGAAACTGTCTTGAGAAAAAATATCTTAGCATGAGGAGTACTTCCAGGAAAACTCGCTGACTGCGCAAGAAAAAATAAAGAATGAACAGAAATGTATATTGTCGAGGGAGATTCAGCGTGAGGAAGTGCAAAACAAGGACGTG
>CAYRIQ010000026.1:0-9759 GCA_964424505.1 uncultured Candidatus Peribacteria bacterium
ATTTTCCTGGTCTGCGTTCTTCTTCAAGTCGTACCTTATATTTAAATCTGCATGCGTGCGAGCATTCACCCTTATTGCCTGGTCTTCAGCTCATATAGTCGCCAAGTAAACAACGACCAGAATAGCTCATACACATAGCACCGTGGACGAAAATTTCTATTTCCATTCATGGAACTTTTTCTCTGATTTCTTTTATTTCCTGGATATTCAATTCTCTCGCGAAGACGATTCTTTTGATGCCCATATCTTTCCAAAATTGTACTGCTGCGTAGTTCATAGTAGAGGATTGTGTGCTTAGGTGTAATGGAACATTTGGCATATATTTTCTGATAATATGAAATGTCCCTGGATCGGAAAAAATAATAGCGTCCGCTCATACATCAGCAATTTGTTCTACTGTTTTTTCAAATATTTTTATATCTGAATTTCTCGGAAAAATATTCATCGTGAGCAACGCTTTGCTTCCATTTTTGTGTAAATCATCTACGGTTTTTTTGAGATCATCAAAATTATAAATTTTATTTTGTCTCATTCTGAGTGACGTAAATGGCACTCCGACATAGACTTCTTCAGCTCCGTAATGGCTTGCGACCATAGCTTTTTTGTAAGATCACCCAGGTGCGACTATCGTTGGTTTATACATACTATTTGTGAAGATAAATATCGCAATATATTACCAATAACTATTTCTTTGTCAATAAAAAAAAGCTGACATATATATACATCAGCTAATCAATTCTTTGAGGAGTATTTCTACTACATCATAAAGAAAAAGGAATAGAAAAACTCCTACGCATAGTATGGTCAATACTAAGTCTTCTTGTGAATCAAATTTTACACCGATAGCTACAAGGGCAATGAAAAGTAACATCATAAATACAATTGTAACTAATAGTGGTAAAATATTTTCCAATATCCACCAAAAAGCACTATGTATTTGTGTAAAAAGATTTTTTAATAGTTTTATTGTTTTCATAGTTGTAATTTTTTTTTGTTTTTGCTATACTTATAGATATATCCAAAAAAATCAATCACTTTATTCTAAGTCTTCTACTTCCTTCATTATTATCTTGATACGATAGACGTTGCATGCAAATAATAGCTTAAATATCAAAAATGCTATACCTGTCATGATCCAAAAGACAATCCTCACAAATCCATATAATAGTAAAAACATTAGGATAATGACCGAAGTTTGAAATCCAGGATTTTCATAAATTTTATTTAATTCTCATAAGACATAGTCACAGATTCACCTATTGATGCTCGTATTGTCTTGGATTGCTTGATCAATAAGTTTTTTTTTGTAATCATTGATAGTTCCCAGTAAAGTCGGCGATTTAGCGACATCTTTTATAGTGATAGTATTGCTAACGGCAACCAGATCTTGTATGTCAGCATCAAAAAATCATTTTGTGTTGGCTTTTATGGTTTTAGCTTCTTCTATTCATACTTTAAAAGGTTTGGTTACCAAATCTATTACGCTATTGGATGCTTGAGAAAGACTTTCACAAGTAAAAGGAAATTTTGTATAATATCCAAGGACAAATAAACTATACCCAATAGTTATACATACGGTAAATATATATCATCCCACATTGAAATATCATCGAGAACTAAATCTGATTTTATCATGAGATTCTCCTTGAAGACTATAAGCAAGGACTACAATCCCCATATTTATTGCTAAGATAGAAAAGAAAAGAAAAATATGAGAGTATCATATAAACAATCATTCAACGCCACTAATTATCAATGCTCATAGTAGTAGATATTTGATCGGCAATGTACGAATTTCAAAATACAAAAAGTGGAAAAAAAGAAAAAAAAGCATCACATAGATCATGGATTCTAATACTCAAAACCTTCCAAACAACGTAAAAAACATAAGTACATACGCAAGCAAACTTAGTCACAAAAAGATCCATGTTTTCATTGAAGGGATTTTTTTTTCTACCATGGGAAATGCGTAAAAGGAGTAAATATACTAGTAAGTAAAAATGGAAGTTTTCGCGACATAATCCAAAATGTTATAATCATTGCTGGAAAAAATGGAATTACATTCAGTAACGAGGACCCAGGGACAAGCGACGAAGAAAGTAATTTTTTCCAAGTTCCAAGTCCCTTATCCCAGATCCCAAATATTTTAGTGAAACAATATTGAAGTCATGCTCGGATTAGCCCAATAATACTACTCAACAAGGTAAATAAAATCAAGACATTTGCCAACATCCACCATGAAAATTGTATTCATTGTATCGAGAGTACTATAGGTATCAAAAGTCAAATAGCTATTGCAAGATAGACGTCGCCTTGTCCAAATCATTCTACATTTTTTTTAAATCTTATCTTTACATATCGTTTCGCGAACAAATAGATCAACGAAAATGTTACTCCAAACATAATGGTACTCATCAAAAAATTTCAATCATTTCCTCCAGATATATTGATATTCGCTACAATTCAAATAGTCATCAAGAGGATTCGGGCTATCATATGAAGTTCATATTTCCATAAATCATAGATCAAAAGTAGAATAAGGAGTCGATTCGTTAAAAGTCAAAAAACCAATGTCTTAATTCAGAAGTCTTTTAATAAAAAATATGTTGCTACAAAAATTCCTGCACACAATAATTCTACAACTGGATATATTCGAGAGATTTTCTTTTTACAATATTCGCACTTCCCTCATTGGATGAAATAGCTTACTACGGGGACTAAATTTTTGGCTTGTAATGGATGTTTGCAATCAGGACATTGTGAACGACCAAAAAAAAATCCGCGAAGCTTTTTTCAAGTGATTCCATCAGAAAATCTCGTCATCACGACAGAGCCGAGAGAGCCAAAAATAAGTCAGAGAAATATCATGAGTATTCGCATAGATTTTTTTGGAGTATAAACAATATATGTATATGATAGACTAGAAAAAAATCAAGCAATTTAGTTAGCACCCAGGTGCATACCTTTTAACCTTGAAATTTCTCGTCAACTGAGTATATACAAATTACCCAATTTTACCGTTATTTACAATTGAGAAATGGCAAACAAGTACAATCATCAAGAATCAGAAGCCAAATGGCAAAAATATCGAGAAGAAAAACAGATTTTTATGTTTTCCAAAGATAAAAAAAAGCCTATCTATGCCATAGATACACCACCACCTACGGTTTCTGGAAAGATTCATATCGGACATATTTTTTCTTATACTCAAGCGGAAATCATCGCGAGATTCAAAAGAATGTCTGGCTATAATGTCTTTTATCCTATGGGATATGACAACAATGGAATCCCAACAGAACAACTTGTAGAAAAAGAACTAGGGATAAATATCAAAGATGTGGAGCGCAAAGATTTTATTATGAAGTGTTTGGATGTTGTAGACAAATATAAAATAATATATTCTGATCTTCGAAAATCATTGGGACTTTCTATTGATTGGAAGAGGACATATACTACGATTTCTCCTGAAGTGCAACAAATCGCACAATCCACATTTGTAAAATTATATACTGAATGACATGTTGTCTTCAAAGAATTTCCTGCGTTGCGATGTACCAAAATGCAAACAACGGTAGCTCAAGCAGAGACAGAAGAACAAGAATTTAACGAGTTTTTCAATTATGTAAACTTCATATTAGAAGACGGAAATGCACTCGTAATTGCTACTACAAGACCTGAATTGCTTCCTGCGTGTTTAGCGGTATTTGTACATCCTGATGACGAAAGATTTACTACATATGTTGGTCAAACAATCACCACACCGATAGGTATCAAAGTTCCTATCCTTGCAGATGATAAAGTAAAAATGGATAAGGGAACTGGGGTTGTGATGTGTTGTAGTTATGGTGATGAGACAGATGTCTATTGGATCAAAAAACATAATCTTTGAGAAAAAATAGTTATCGATAGATATGGTAAAATGCAAAATTCATGAGTACCAGAAATTGATGGTCTCAAAATCAGTGAAGCCAGAGAAAAGATTATGGAAATTTTCCAGTCAAAATGAAACATTGTTGTAAAGAGAGATCCTATAACTCAATCGAAACAAATTTCTGAAAGAGGTAAGGTACCAGTAGAGATTATCCCAATCAAACAGTGGTTTGTAAACTTGCTCGACAAAAAAGAATTGTTGCTCGCACAAAACGATAAGATGCAATGGCATCCAGAATTTATGAAAAAAAGATCAAACGATTGGATAGAAAATCTTCAACGAGATCGAAATATTTCTCGTAGTAGAAAATATGGAATACCTATTCCAGTCCGATATAATATTGCAGATGATGAAATCATTTTACCAAGTGCACAGCAATTGGCAAGAGGACCAATAGATCCAACATCTGAATTACCAGACGGCTATACTGCTGAGCAAGTAAGAGGAGAAACCTTAGTTCTTGATACTCGATTCACTTCATGACTTACTCCACAAATCAATCAGAAATATCTCGAAAGAGATGGCTATACACAGAAAATTTTACCCATGGATTTGAGGCCACAAGCGCATGATATTATCCGTACGTGGTTGTTGTATACGACATTACAAAGTTATTTTGCTACGGGAGAAGTCGCATTTCATGATGTGATGATGTCAGGATTTTGTCTTGCAGAAAAATGAGAAAAATTTTCAAAATCCAAAGGTAATGCAAAATTTGATCCTGAACAAGTAATCGCAACTCGATGAGCTGATGCCGTAAGATATCGGGCTTCTGGAGGACAACTTGGTAAAGATATTATGTTCGATGAAAACGAATTTAAAATCGGACAAAAATTAATCACTAAGTTGCGAAACGCTGCAAATTTTGTTTTTATGAATTTATCAGATTTCGATACTACTACACAAATAGAAAAAAAAGACCTCTATCCTATCGATCTTCGAATCCTCAATCAAATAAATACGACATCAAAAATAATGACTGAACATCTCAATGGTTACGAATATGGTCAGGCAAAACTTGAATTTGAAAAATTCTTTCGACATGATTTTTGTGACAATTATTTAGAGATCGTAAAAGAAAAAATCTACAAACCAGAAAAATATGCTGATGGAAATAAACAAAAACTCTCTGCTCAGTTTGCACTCTATCATACGTTTGGAGCTATTATCAAATTAATCGCACCATATCTCCCATTTATCACCGAAGAACTCTATCAGACGTACTATAAAGAAAATACGAGCAAAGAATTTGCGAGCCCCGCTTCAGCGGTGGTAAAATCTGAATCTATTCATACATTATCTTTTCCAAATGGCGACGTATTTCCTATTGCGCAGGATATGACAACCATTAATTCTGCAGTAGAAGAATTATTCACCGTTATAGAAAAAGTACGTGGATATAAGACAGAAAAACAGCTTGGTTTAGGGACGGAATTAGCTCATTTGAAAGTGATGTCCAAAAATGATCTTTCGGTTTTTGCTGATGATATTATGTCGGGAACAAGAGCTATAAAAGTTAGTTTTGCTAGTGGAGAAGAAGTGAATATAACAGTAGAATAAACAAAAAAATCAATCATCTTTTCATTTTTCAACTTTTCAATTTTACTTTGATGTACAATCTTTACCAATCCAAACTGCGAAAGGATATCCAGCATGAGATCTATCGTAAAAATATGTTTACGGTACAGCTTTTTGGTAAAGAATATTTCTGAACGATTAAGACTAAAAAAATCTGACCACGAAAATTACAACGATATCAGATCATGGGTGTCGAGCTACCAAGTGATAAAAAATATGTTCGTGATGAAATAGCAAACCTTAAAAAAAAATTCAGAGGAAAATGTTTTTTCTTTCAGTTGGGAATCATCAATGAAATAATTAGCTTTGAAAATAGTCACCAGAAATGCGATGAATGTAAAGAAGATATGAAAGCATTTAGGCTTGGGTTACAAAAAGTATTACAACTAGATTATGGCGTTGTACCCGCATTTAGAGAGAATATGCCTACGGCGTCAATTGTCTATGCTACCACAAAATCTGACGACGAACTGCTCAAAGATATGAATGATAGTTGTAGGAAGCGTGTCAAAAAAGCTATTGCTGGAGGTATGCAATATCGTATTATCGATACAAAAGATTACCAAACATTTTTTGCTAAATGGCAAAAAACTGCAAATATCAAGTGATTTAATACGATATCTTTATCTCAATACACATGATTGCTTGAGTATATTGAGCAAGGAAAATGAATGTTGATAGGTGCGTTTATGGATGATGAGATGATTGCGGGAACGATATGTTTGTTTGATTGACCATTGATGTATTGTCCGTATGGATTTTTCGATAGAAATTTTAGCAAGGTTGGCGTACAGCATTTTTTAAAGTTTGAGTTATTTTCACGAGCGAGAGAAAATGGATTTACCATGGTAGATACTGGTGGATGAGCACCGACTGGCTTTCCAAAACATCCGCTTGCGAGTGTCAGTGCATTCAAAGAATCGCTTGGCGGAACCAAGATTGAGCAGTATGGAAGCTACGATATCGTACTAAATAAACTATTATACTGGGTATTTAAAAAATATTACCAATGGAGAGGATAATTAGTCCAATTGGTCATTAGTAAAATGGCAAAAAACTCGCCATTTTTTTTAAAATCACATCGAATAGGAAAAAATAAAAAAAATCATTAGATAGCTTGTAAAATTGTAATACTGACGTCATTTTATATAGATTTGTCAATCCAAAATAACCTAAGCTAAGCATATTTTTGATTTTTGGTCACTTTGTGAGTATACTATACAGGAATATAATTTATTCCAAATAGCTTTGATGAAAGAACAAAAAAAATCAGAAAATACACAACCAACTCCTAGTATTTCAGATGTATCAGGAACAAATTTTTGATGAATAGGAAATCTAAAACTTAATGATTTGCAAAATATTTCACAAAAAGACGATGTTATGTTGCAACTTAATGCTCAAGAAAAAATGCCTCCAACAAAAGAAGAATTAAATTTTGAAAATCTTAACATACCATCAAACTCACAAGCAGTAAACAATATTGTTTTTGGAGAAAGTGGTGTGATATGAGGAGTCCAATCAAAATATCATGATCAGTATCGAAAATTATTTTTATTGTCATTTTTTATTATCATTATCACTGGTTTTACTTCTGTTATTTTACGTTTATATAGTAGTTATATATATATTGCATCTCAATCAATACCAGATGTTACGTATCAAAAATATGTTGATATATACAAACAAGGCCAACAGTTTTTGGATAAAACATTGCATCTTAGCAACTACCAAACATATACATCATGGTCAATCATCGGCAGTGGAGAAACAAAAAATATAGATAAAATACTTCAAGATGATTCATTGAGTTATATCCAAAAAAAAGACATTCTACAACAATCACTCAACAGATTTTCCACCACGTTTATATCCAATACTCAGCAACTTACTACCCTCAAAGAAGCTATTTCCAAATATGGATTTTTTTCTGAAGAACTGTATAATTTGCTAGAAGATCAAACGTATTCTACGTCTATAAAAAAATATTTACTCTCACTTGAGATTATCAAATTTAGTAGCGCAATAAAAGTATTTAGTTACTTGGATACTTTTGTTTCCAACCTCGGCAATACGCTTGCGATCCCAATCAATCAAGTACAAACCAACATGCAAAATTTTGCAGAAAGGTGAGAAAAAGATATACTTATTTATCTCAATAATTGTTATCTCAATCCCTATGAAATAGATTATGATTGTAATTTAGTAGGTGATTTCGATAGATATTATACACTGGTAGAAAAACAAAAACCTACACTTGATATAAATTTTTTCAAAAAAATGATGTATTACGTAGACAATAAATTAGAACAAACAGATATTCCAAGTTTTTCTATTACCTTTAAAAAATACGATCCCACACAAAAACAAATTAGCTTTACGCTCGATGTAAATACTTTTAAGCAAGATGAACTTGCGTTGATCAAAAAATGAATTATTTCTCCACATATATTTATACTCAGCAATTTACTCAACCTTATCAAACAAAGTGTTTTTGTGGTATCAGAAAATATTGATGCAAAATCCATAAAAATTTCTCCCAAAATTATCAAAATAGGGAGCTCAGTATTCAATGTAAACAATTCAGTTATGGACTTTGTCCTTCCTATACAAAAGTGATCAGAAAGAGAAATTAGTGATTATCTAGATCCTGTTTTTACATCCTCTCCGTAATATAACCATGGTATTCCAGTCGACAGACAAAAAAACACTATCTATAGACGTTGAAAAATTAACTTCTGTTTTGACTATTATCAAAAAAAAGTTTATCGGATGGTATCGTTTTTTTACCGACAATAAAAACAATAGTAAAATTATGATTTTGATAGCAGTTATAACTTCTGGACTTGCTATCTATTTTGCATTTCAGTTGTATAATGAGATCAGCTATCTCAACGAGAAATCTTCTCAGTTACAAAACATATCAAGTTATGATGTCCAATTATTACAGTCCAATACTACAACAAAATCTATCATAAAAAATTCAAACACCTTACAAGATATTCTTGAAGAAAACACTACTACAGAAAAAGAAATATCTAAATATACGGACTATCTTCACGCTCTCCAAATCCCATACACGTATCTGCTCCAATATATTTATTTACCTTCTCTCAATGTATGGAAAGAAAAATATACAAATAAAATTGATACCAATTTGATGGGAATAAAATTTTTGGAAAAAAATCCCTACAATGATATTACGTTGTTGCAACAACGAGGAGATTTTTTCAAAACGCTTGGAGACAATAATGAATCAAATGATGTACTGGATATGAAAATTGGTGATTTCGTGGAAGACAAAGCAGGGTTCTTTAGTATGCCAATTACCGTATCTTTTGTTGCCAATTCAAAACGTGCATTTTTACTTCTTGCGGATAAGTTGTCTATTACGTCCAATAAAGAAAATATCTCACTGATAAATGAATTTTTTTATTATTTACGAAATGAAATAAAAAAATGAAAAGAAAAAGAAATAAAAACATTGGAAGGAAATTATACCACGATTTTTTGATCATGAAATGGAAAAGCTGATGTTGAAAAAATAAATCAGGATAAAATAATTTGATATCATTTATACAATCGAATTTTTAATGATAAAGAAAATATGCTCATAGATGATACCATTATCGATAAGACCATCAAAAGTATTATTTCGTGCAACAATGAATCTAATGAAATATGTTATTATAAATTTAGAGAAAGATATAGAAATATACCGACATTTGGATATTTACTAGGTACAGATTTTGGAGTCAATGGAGCAGAAAATCTTAAAAAATTTATACGTCAGTTACCTCCAATTTTTTCTATCAAAACATTTGAATTTGACAAAACGAAATCGCCAACATTATCCGATGCAAGCAACAATAAATATCAAGGTAAAGTAACCATTCTTGTCTATGGAAGAAGTGCTTCTACACAAGAAGTAGAAGAAATAGCACATGCTCTCGGTGAAAAGTGTTTATGAGAAAATAAATCTCTCACAGCGCAAGAGTGACTTGATATAGTGCAAAATGCGATTATGAAACTTTCTGATGTCAATAAAATTGACAAAAGTTATAGTGAAAATCTTCGAGAGCTTAAGTCACTTATTGAACAAATCAATACAGATATACCGATATTGAGTAATTACAAAAAAACTATAAAGTTTTTTGAACTTTATAGAATGCTTTCCGACGCAGGACTATGTAAATAAACCAAGGCATAATAGAAGAAAATGGATGGCTAAAATAGATAGAAACAGTAGA
>CAYRIQ010000027.1:0-9359 GCA_964424505.1 uncultured Candidatus Peribacteria bacterium
CACTTTTGTCTATTGCTAAAGATGCGAAACTTATCGGTTTTGATGTGGATGAGTTAATGTTAAAGAAGGCAGAATCTAGAATTCAGAACGCAGAATGAAATATTTCTGATAGAATAGAATATGTCCATGGAAATTATTCAGATATAAAAAATGTTTTGAATGGTAGGAAAGCAGATTTTATTCTCAATGATTTGGGAGTAAATCTTGAACACTTCAAGGCTGTGGAACGTGGGTTTAGTATTAGAGGAATTGCCCCTTTGGATATGAGATTTGATACTTCACACACAATTACTGCAGCTAATATCCTTATGACTTACACGACAGATCAACTCAAATATATATTTGAACAATATGCAGATTTTTCTTCACCAAAAGCTCTTGAACTTGCTCAGCATATTATTACTACAAGGAAGCAAAAGCCAATCGTTACTACGCAGGATTTTAAATTGATTTTGAATGCGTGTGGGCTTGGAGATAAAGCGTGTACTGTGATATTTCAAGCATTAAGAATTGAAACCAATAAAGAACTTGATAATCTGAAATTGTTTTTGTGATCGTTTCCAGAAACTTTGAATTCGGCTTGAAGATGTTTGATAATTACTTATCATAGTATTGAAGATAGATTGGTAAAA
This sequence comes from uncultured Candidatus Peribacteria bacterium, assembly GCA_964424505.1. Classification (GTDB taxonomy): domain Bacteria; phylum Patescibacteriota; class Gracilibacteria; order Absconditabacterales; family Absconditicoccaceae; genus CAJBLF01. The sequence goes on from CAYRIQ010000027.1 coordinate 633, forward strand.
CAAGCATTTAATACATTGGTTGTCACGTGAAAATATAGGTTAGTAAATAAAAAACCCATTATGCCAAACTACAAAGAAGTTGCCCTCAATAGAGCTTCAAGAAGTGCTAAGTTGAGAATTATAGAATTTATCGCTTAGTGGTTAGATCACCTACAGTATTTATATTTTGGTAATATATGAAAACATTTGCCTTTATCCCTGGTCAAATGACCAAAGCGTATACATGAATTATAAATAAATATAAACGTTATGATACTATCGTTGAATTGCTTAAAGTATCGTTTTTGTCTTTTTTTCTTATTGTTTGTGGATTTATTTATTTGTATTTTGTAAATATGTCTTCCACTCGTGGATATTTTCTTAAACAAGCTAATCAAGATATGGCTACAATTACTTTCCAATATGAAATATTAAAAACTAAACTTTTAGACTATAAACAACAAAACTGGAATGCTATCCAGTCTACGAGTTTTAAAAGAGAAGTTGTCGATGTAAATGCAGAAATTGTCCAGCTTCCTGGTCATATTACGTTGGGATTTTACCAATAAACAAAACAATTTTCCTGTTTTTGTAATTACTTTTTTCGATTGCCAATGGTTTGATTATTTATGGAGTTTCTATTTTGACAATAACTTATAAACTCTCTATAATATAAAGTTTAAATAATAATTCTTTAATAAGTGCTAATTTTTGTGGATCGGCACTGATTTTTGGACTGTTTATGGCTGCACGTAATAGAGAAACAAAACTTCGTTTTTGTTTTGATCATAATTTTTTGATAAATGTTTGTAGGGTATTATATAAGTTTTTGATTGTTTGTTGGTCCTGAGTAGTCAATATATATGTTGTTGGAGGAATATATGTTGTTTTGTATGATGGCGTAGTTGTGGTCAGATTTTCATATTGTTGTTTGGTTACTACAACGAATGCATCCATAATTTTTGTTCTTGGTCCCTGATCCAAAACAAACCCAGAATATATCATTCCAATGCTGTTTCCTGCATCGAGATTCATTGCATTTCGACAGTTAAAGTTTTTTTTGAGGTAGGTTGCCATATCCAGCAATGTTATACCTCCAATCACTCACATATATATTGTTGTTTTGTCTTGTGTTGAACAAATAAATGTTTTGTTGCCAGCTGTTTTCATCTTTTTGTCGATATAATTTGTATATCCATTCATTACGTCTTCTCCTTCGTATAAAAAGACGGGAAAATTTCATAAACCAAAATATAATGAATCAAACTTTTCTTTGTCAGGTTTCATCCAAATACCTACGTCGTATAATTTGCCTAAATTGTTTTGGGCTAATAATGGTTCTCATTGTTTATTAAAACCAAAAACCATTCTAATGCTTGTGTCTGGTCGGTAAGCACTCCAATCTTTACCATTTCACATATATATCCTTTCTGAAATTGTATGAGTAACTCCATTGCATTGTGTGTAATCATCAGGACAGAAAAATACTCCGTTGACTGCAGTATCTCCACCTACTTTTGTGGTTAGTTCTTTGAGTGTTTCTCCTCACTCTCCGGCAGGAGAACTAACAATATAATGTTCTCCATCTAGTACCACTTTGATTACTCTTACGGGCTTTTTGTCTATATTTTCTATAATTAATTCTTTATAAGCAAAACTATATCACCATGATAATAAAAGAAGTCCTAAAAATATAATTTGTTTACTTTTCATGTATGGTTTTTAAAATAAAAGTATCTCTATGTGGTTTTTTTAGATTTTTTGGTAATTTTATCCATAAATAACACTCAATCCAGATGATCTATTTCATGTTGGATAATAACTGCGTTAAATTCTTTATATTTTTTTGTGTGCTTTTTCCCAGTTATGTCCATAAATACTACGGTAATGTTTTTATGTCTTTTGACTGTTCCTGTACAGTTTGGTAATGAAATACATGCTTCTTCCCGTACGATACTTTCCTTGGATGTTTCTATAATATTGGGATTTATCATAATCGTTTCACTTAATAATTTATCTTTAGTTCTTTTTTTTTCTCGTTGGCTGGTGGCAATAATTCTAATGTTTTCGCCTACTTGTGGTGCAGCCAATCATACTCCTTTATGTTGCCACATAAGTAGCATAAGTTTATGACAAAACTCTACCACTTCCTGTGTTATTTCTTGAATTTCTTCAGAAATATTTCTGAGGATTGGATTGTTCATACCTGTTTGAATTTGTTTGATAGGATATTTTGTTTTCATCTATTTTGTAAATTTTTTCAGATAAAATATAGGTTTTTCTTATAAAAATTATCTAATCATTTATGACTTGAAAATCAACGGCAAATAATTACTATTTTTGTCTATACGTATTCAACCACCTAAAAAAACCTTATAATTTGTTGTTGTGGAGAGATGGCAGAGTGGTTGAATGCAGCTGCCTTGAAAGCAGCCGTTCGGGCAACCGGACCGTGGGTTCAAATCCCACTCTCTCCGCCATTTATTATTCTTATCTTGTATGATAAAGTTTAATCGTGTCAATTACTTTAAATTTATTTTGTCGTTATGTTTTATTGTGTTTTTCATTTTTGTTATTGCAAATGCAGATTTGTTTGACAAATGAGAAGAACAACTTGCTATTAGTTCTACTTTTATTCAAGGTGATGATGGCTCTTCTTATGAAATCAATCTCGACAATATTAGTGTTGATGTAGATGATAATGCTAATGGAATCATCCAATATACAGTACAGAACTGAGATACTTTATTAAAAATTGCGGGTGTCTTTTGAACTACGGTTTCTACTATACAAAAAGAAAATAACCTTAAAAACGATAGTTTAGAGCCAGGTAAATTACTAAAAATATCTAGTCAAATAGATGGTGTTGTCTATACTGTAAAAAATAAAACTAATGTAGTTGTTTTTGCAAATACATATAATCTTAATCTCCAGGATTTGATGACGCTCAATTATATTCAGGATGAGTCAGAAATTCTTGGTCCTGATCAAGAACTTTTCATCAATATTTCTAAAGAAAGAGCTTATGAATTAGGGCTTTTTGAAAGACCAAAACCAGAAATTATTCCAAAGTCTACTATTAGCTATAGACCGATTATCAATAAATCTACAAAAACCATTTCAAAAACAATAAAGCAAGGGCTTTTCGTTTCTGAAGATGATGAGTGAAATGATTCTATTGCTGATACTAAGAGTACTATTATTTCTAAATGGACGTATACTAAAAAGATAAAAAATAGTTTTGCTGTAGGATATTGTACGTGGTATGCAGCAATAAAGAGTCCAAATATTTTCCCGTATATTAGTGAAACAACTCAAGATAGGCCTTTTGGTGGAGATGCACGTGAATGGTGTGCCAATGCAAAAGCTGCTGGATTGAGAGTTTGACAAAAGCCAGCTGTGGGAGCAATCATCGTTTATAAAAAATTAAGATCAAGTGCTGGACATGTGGGGAAGGTCATCCAGTTAGAACTGGACAATTGAAAAATGATTATAGAAGATATGAACTTTTTGGGTAAATTTGTCGTAACTCAACGTCGAGAAAAAACGAACAATAGCAAGATTAGTTGTTATATCTATGGAAAATAATTTTTAAAGGATCTGATATAATAATCTTAGTATTAATAGTTGATTTTTTTGTAAAATTGACTACTAAGGTTCTTATATGTAGATCTTTTTTACTTATATAAAAATATTGATTCTTATGAGTTATTTTAATCAAAAAAGACTTTATTCTCCAAATTTTAGTTGATGAAACTATTCGTCTCATCAACATCGCCAGCCAAATAAAAAAAAGAAAATGTTTTTTTGGCTTTTGGTATTGTTTGTTTTTTGTTTTTTTGTGTTTGGTTTTTGGTTTACTAGAAATATATTGATCGATTTACCAGATGTGAGTAAAATTAAAGATATGGTATTCAATGAAGCTACGGTTATACAGGATAGAAATTGAGAAACTCTTTATAAGCTTTTTGAAGAAAATAGAGAATATGTATCGTATTCGTGAATTTCTCAAAATATGGTACATGCTATTGTGGCTCTTGAAGATCAACGTTATCGAGAGCATAATGGTTTGGATGCTTTGGGAATGGTGAGAGCTGCTTTTAGTGCTGTTCTCAATCCTGGCTCTAGAGTCCAATGAGCATCTACTATTTCTCAGCAACTTATCAGAAATCTTCTTTTGACTAAAGATAGAAAAATTACTAGAAAAATTAAAGAAATCCTTCTTACGAGTAAACTTGGTGGTGTGTTGGAAAAAATGATTCGTAAAGAAAATAGTAATCTTTCCAATGCAGAGATTCGTAAAGAAATGAAAACGAGGACACTTGAATTATATTTAAATTATATTTCGTTTTGAAATAATGCTTTTGGTGTGGAAGCTGCAGCAAAAACATATTTTGATAAATCTGCTAAAGATTTGACGGTTTTGGAATCGGCTATTCTTGCTTCTATTCCTAAGTGACCTTCTTTATACAATCCTTATAAAAACAGAGATTTGGTTGTTGGTATGTTTACTGTGAAAGATAAATATGGTAATCCTGTTGTGTTTTCTGGAGATGTGCAAAAAGCAGTGACCGATAAATTTACTCAAATACTCAATGATGCTAATCTGTCCAATAAAAAAAGCAATAATGCTGTGGTAAAATTTATTGATGGTATATGATCTTTTACTATCAATATTTCTGGAAATGTTCTTGATGTAAAATATAAAAATGGTAGAAAAGATTTAGCTTTGGATAGAATGTATGAAGATGGATATATTACAGAAAAAGAGCTTAAAGAAGCTATAACACAAGGTATTAGTTACGTATTTCGTAAAAATGTTTTTCCTATAAAGGCGCCACATTTTGTGCAATGGATTATTGAAGAACTCGAAAAAACATATGGTTCTGGTACGTTAAATAAGTGAGGATTTGTGGTTAAAACCACTTTAGATAGTAAAATTCAACAAGTAGCCGAAGATGCTATTATTACCAACAATGCGGTTATTCAAGATAATGGTGCTAATAATAGTGCTATGATTTATCTAGATACTAAAAATGGTGATGTGCTTGCATATGTAGGTTCCATAGATTATTTTAATCAAACAATTCAGTGACAAAATGATATGGTAAGAAGACCAAGACAAACTGGTTCTTCCATAAAGCCGTTTATTTATGCATTGGCGCTGGAAAAGCTTCCATTGACTATTGATTCCCCTATTTATGATATTCCTTTTAACATATGATGAGATCAGCCAAATAATGCTGATAATAAATTTGAATGAATGTTGCCTCTTAAAAAAGCTCTTGGACATAGTAGAAATATTCCTTCAGCAAAAGTTATCACTGCGCTTGGAGGTGAGGTAGTAGCTAAACCTTTTCTTAAAAAATTATGACTTAATTCTCTTTCTGATAATGTAGAGTATGGTTATCCACTAGCACTTGGTGCTGGAGAAGTGACTATGCTTGAGTTTGCTAATGCGTACTCATATTTGACGACCGCTACTCCTGCAGTTATCAATCCAATTTTGGAAATTAAATCGAGAGATGGTTCTATTCTCTATCAAAGAACGGGACAAAATTTACAACCAGAAGTAATAAAACCGTGAGTTATTTCTCTTATTTGGAAAATTTTGTCTGATACAGCAAATAGAATCCCTGGTTGGGAAAATAAGTTTACGGTAAGTGGACTTAAATATGCTCTTAAAACATGAACTTCCAATGCAAAAACTGATAAAGGAAATCGTGCAAGAGATGGTTGGCTTGCTGCATATACACCAAGTAAAGTGATGCTTTTCTGGGCTGGAAATGCTGATGGTACACCAATGAATACCAATGCATTTTGATGAACTATTCATGCAAATCCTGTAAAAAAAATATTTTCTTGGTTGCTCAAAAACAATTATATTGCTAATGAATCTATTCCTGAAGTAGATTTGATGAGCGTATCTATTTCTAAAATTTCTGGAAAAGCGTCTACTGCTTCTACTCCTTCAGAATTTGTAATTAGTTCGTTGAAATATAAAAATTCTCCAGGGTTGGCTGAAGATAAATGAGCTACAGCTATCAAGTTTGATGGTTTGTGTAATGGTCTATTGAGTCCCTATACAGCGCCTGGTGATCTCAAAAACTGATATATTATTGCTCCGACTACATTTATGCCAAATGGAATGGATTTATCTGAGATTACTCAACGATGGAAAGAATCTTCCGCTTTTGTTTCTGGTGGGGTTGCTTCTTTAGGAACATCGTTTTCTAGTGGAAGGGTTGCCTACACTTTTAATAATATTTTTGTTGAGGCGCCTATTCAAATGTGTCCAGGGAGAGATGAAAAACCTGATACAAATATACAAATAAATCTTTCTTCTCCTATAACTTCTGCTACAATAAATTCTCAATTTACACTTTCTTATTCCATTACTGGGCCAAAAAACATTAGAAGAATTATGGTTCTTTTGGATAAAAAACAGATTGGCCTGTTTGAATATACCCAATGAGACACAAAAAACATTACTGACACTAAACAAGTAACCGTTAGTTGAACTGGATTTAAAAATTGAACTTATACTTTAGAACTTGTTGCTTTTGATTTTGCATGATTTTCTAATAAAACAAGTATACCAGTGACACTGTCTCTTGGTGCTTCTATAGATACTATTGCACCCAAAATTGTAACATCTTCTATTAAAATTACTAAAAATTCTGATGGAACTTATACGGTTATTCTTCCTCTTGATGAAGCATCTTGACTTTCACGAGGAAAAATAATGAGAAATGGTATATCTTTGTATGAATATAAAAAAGGAAACACTGCAAATTTCACTATAGATGCTCTTGGCCCTATTGTGGTAAATGCTCAAGATACCTTTAAAAATACTCTCAATCAAACGATTGATTTAAATACTTATTTTGTTCAATAACATTATTTTTCATTAGAATTTAAGGCATAATTATTGTGAATTTATTTGTTCGATCTTATGTATTGCAGAGAGATTATTTTTGATTTTTTTCGTATTCTGATAATAATTGTAAGTCTTTAATGTCTTTTTCCCTGCCCATTTTAGATTTCCGTTCTTTAAAATATTTTGAATTAATAAATGGCAATCAGTTTATAATATCTGCAGAGTCTATCATATTGTTTTCTTGTCAGTACAAATATATTCAGTCTTTAAAAATTTCAATTCATTTATCGTCAAATCTAATAACTTCATCTCCATCTTTACGATCTAGATTAGCTAAGACTATATTTTTTGGATATTTTTGAATCAAACTATCTCGTAATTCCTTTTTAACAAGGATATCAATATCATTAGCTTCCCTTATTCATTTTATACTTAAAAAACCACTTCCTACAATGACATATTTTCAAATTGGCAAATTCAAAAACTTTAGTGAATCAAAATTAGACATTAAATTTATTATGGAATAAAAAAATCAAAAATAAATTTCGCCCTATAATTGAATCAGACGACATTCCATCCTTGTCTGACGTGTGCATCTTTGCATGTTTAGACTGGATGTGTTGTATATTCTTACGAGTGTATCTTATAAGGTCAGCATATATTTTCCTGTTACCGGACTAAAGTCTTATTTGAATGGGGTGTTTTTTCTATCTAAGTCTCGGTGTTTTTTATAGAACTCTATATTTTACCGATCTGGTTGCTCCTATTCTTTCTATTTTTTTCATGTGGATGAGTTTATTAATTACTTGTTTGATAGTACTATCTGATAATTTTGTTTCTTTTTTAATTTCTTGTCTGGAAATATTTGTATGAGCAAGAATTGTTTGCCAAACCTTACTTTGAATTTCGGATAAATGAATGTCAATATTGTCTGTTTTTGATAAAGAAATTGCCCTGCTGACTTGTTGTTTTATAACTTCTAGGAAGAAAATAATCCAAGCTGACATATCTTCATGTTTGGTCTTCCATGTCTGCTGAGTTTTTGCAAGGACTTTGTAATACTCAACTTTTTTGCTTTCAACTAATGATTCGTGAGAAACAAATGGAACAAATAAATATCCACTTTTCAAAAGCAAAAAATTCGTTAATATTCTGCTTGTTCTGCCATTTCCATCTTGAAAAGGATGAATCGCGAGATATTCAAAAATGAAGTTGGCTATAATTATGAGTGGATGAATCCTTTTCTCTTTCAATGCTTTCTGAGTCCATTCAATTAATGCCTTCATTTCAATGGCTGTAAATGCAGGCTCGGTTGGATTGAAAATCACTTTCACAAGATTTCATTTGTAATCTCTTGCTTCCACTCTGTTTGGTCAGAATTTGTATTTTCATCTATGTCCTGTATCTTTTTCTACATATTTTAGCATCATTTCGTGTAGCTGTAAAATTACTCATTCGCTAAAATTCACATTTTGATAACTATCAAAAATCATCGCCAAAACTTCAAGATATCCTGCGACTTCTTGTTCGTCTCTTGTCTTGAATTTTTTGATATTCATTTGAGAATAAAGTGACTCTACCTCTTCATTGCTCAATTTATTTCATTCAATACGATTTGATGATCCTGTGGAAGTTACTAGTACAGACTTCATCAGTCTTTTGATCGTCTGTGGCGATAATTTCTCAGTAATCTGAAATTCACGATTGAAAGCATCAATCTGAGAGATGAGGTTGTAAACCTTGTTATTTACATCAAAAGGGAATTGTAACCTTTTGCTTAGTCTGTGGAGTTCTGTCATTTGTTTAATTTGGATATAAATGTGTATGTCCAAGTATATCCAAATATGTCCAAAAAGCAAATGATTTTT
>CAYRIQ010000028.1:0-7148 GCA_964424505.1 uncultured Candidatus Peribacteria bacterium
AATGAGAAACAAAACAGTTACCTGTTTATTATTATTTTTAATAATAAACATTTGCCGGGGACAGCCTGGCATAAATGGCACTATTGGGACATCCACGGCATACTTATGCCAAGGAGACTCAATAAGATTGGAAGCAACCAATCATGCCTTTGACTCAGTTATTTGGGTCAAAAATCCTGGTGCTGGATGGCAGTATAAAAACGCCGTCCTATATGCAAAAGACACTGTTTTTACTACATATTATTTATATATGTGGCAAAATGGATCAATTATAACAGGAAGTCCAGCGAGTATAGAAATTTATGCCTTACCATTGCCAAATGGTGGTATTTATGCTGACACTATCTGTCCAGGGATCGAAAACCAAAACAAATTTAAAATTATTAATCTGACAGGACTAAGTCCGTGGACGATTAAAATTTATGATGAGTCAGAAATGAATTCATTACTAGGGACGTTTACCACGTCTCTACCAAACAATGAAAACATTTCCTTTACCAATGTCTTTAGTAGTGGCACTAGAAACTACTACTTTACAATCACATCTGGAAACGGATGTGTAAAAAAAAATCAATAACAACCAAAAAAATTAAAAAAAAATGAAAAAATTAATTATGTTATTAGTATGTGCATGTACATTTATGTTTACAAACGCACAAATCGTAGTGAATGTACCGACTTTCGTTGCATTCAATCCAGGGTCAATAAGTGGTAGTGATACCATTTGTGATCAAAGTCCCTTTAGTGGACTTAGTCAAATACCAGCCATTGGTGGTACAAACAACTTCACCTACCAGTGGCAAGATTCCATACCAAATGGAACTTGGACCAACATAAACGGAGCCAATCAAGCTAGCTTAAATTTACCTGCCACATTTCCTACAATAGGAAACACACCACTTTTGAAATACTACAAAAGAAACGTTATAGACGGAGAATGTGGTGCAAGCACCACAAACAAAGTGAATATCTTGATATATCCGCAACCTGTGATGGTGGCAAGTACACCTACATTAAACTGTGCTCAAACCATTCTGACAATTCCAGTAACAATAACTAATGGCGGCCCAGACTGGACAGCATGGATGTCTCAAACAAACGATATAAACGCGACAAGAATAGGAGCTATTACTTCTGGTAACAGTATCGTAATTGATGTAACTCCAGATGTATCCGGTAACACCTTCTATGGTTTTATTAGCAACACGTACTGCAACAATGTAGTACCTTAAGACCAACAACATGAAAAAGCTATTACTATTACTTGGTGCAATTATTTTGTACCACAACAGTACAGCCCAACTGTTGATAATAGCACCAGCAAATATAGGAGATACACTAAGTATTTACTATATATCAAATGAGAATACGCTTACAGTAAATGTAAGCGGAGGTACTGCTCCATATACATATCTTTGGTCACCAGAACCACAAGATGGCCAAGGGACAGCAAGTGCAACATTTGCTACCGGCATAAACAATGTTAACATTGTTGTTACCGATAGTAATGAATGTACTGCATCCACTACCATAGTAGGTGTAGACATTAAAAATAATAACATTACTACAATAATCAAAATATACCCCAACCCTACGACAGATATAGTATATATTGACGTAGGAAACAAAGAAATAGCTGATATTCAACTATTTAATAATGAAGGTAAATTGATACAAAAAAGCAATAAACACGAAATAAACTTAGCTTCCTGTAATCCAGGAAACTATATCGCTAAAATTGCTTTAAAAAGTGGAGAGATAATCTCCGCAAAAATTATAAAACAATAGTAAAAAGCTCCGTTTATAAACGGAGCTTTTTTTTATTAAAAAATGTGTTGACATTTATGATACAATAAATATATACAAAATGTTTTATTTTTTTAAATAAAAAAATGTTTTACGACAGAAATGCTGAATACAAAGATTGAGATGTAGTTGATTTATGAATATCTGTAGAAATAGAATGCTCATGAGACCAAAAATTAACCCAACAGTTGATAACAGGTAAGCCAGAAAATAATATCAACAAGTCACATTTACACAAAAACATCACAGAAAATAGCAATAACTATGGGCGAAACATAGCAAAATGTACTGAAAATATTTCCAAAGAACTTTGAATATCATTACAAAGTTAGATATAAATCTAAGTGGTAAGCATTACTCACTAAGAAGTTTTTGTTTCCAGTCCTCTACAATCTTGTGGAGATAAACAATATTATGAAGACTAAGAAGGATGCCTCACAGCATCTCTTTTTCTTTTATCAAATGATGGAGATACGCCTTGGTAAAGTTTTTGCAGGTATAACAAGAACAATCCGTAGTCAGCGGAGTAAAATCTTTGGTATATGTAGCATTTTTGATCTTGATATTCCCATCAGCAGAAAAAGCCTCACCATGTCTGCCCAATCTCGTAGGAAGCACACAATCAAACATATCAAATCATTGTTCAATTGCATGGAGAATATCTCCAGGAGTACCTACACCCATTAGATATCTTGGTTTATCTTGTGGTAATTGAGACGCAGTAAATGATACTACATCACGAATCAATTCCTTACTTTCTCAGACACTGACTCCACCAACCGCGATTCCATCTCGAGCATATTGACTCAAAAAATCAATAGATTGTTGTCTCAAGTCCAAATGAACTCATCCTTGTACAATAGGGAAAAGCACACCACGAGACGATTCATATATAGGTTTAAAATGATCAAACGCTCTCTTTGCTCGACGATGTGTCATCTGCATATGCTTTTCTATGGTCTTTTTATCTGCACCAGCAGGAGAACAAACATCCAAAACCATCATAATATCTGATCAAAAATTACATTGAATATCTACTACTCATTCTGGAGTAAACATATGTTTTGATCCATCATAAGGAGAACGAAATTTCACTCATTCTTCAGTCAACTTCATTTTCACATCATGATTTTTTTCTCATCATCTGATATCATCAGTTCATAATAATCCGACATCCTGCTTTCCCAATCCCAAAGAAAAAACCTGAAAACCACCACTATCCGTCAGGATCAATTTATTCCAATATTCAAAAGTATGCAATCCACCAGCTTCTTTAATAAGTTGATCACCAGGACGTAAATAGAGATGAAACGTATTTGCGAGGATAAGTTGAATCTCAGGCAAATCTCATATATATTTCGGATCTTTGAGTATATCCAGAATCATTCATTTGATAGTAGCTTTAGTTCAAACCGGCATAAAAACTGGAGTTGTTAAGGTTACCCCATTGAGCGTAATCTGTCAAACTCTTGCATTTCACTTTTGTTTGAGTATCTTAAAATTAAGTTTAGACATAGAAATTTTATAGTAAGTAAAGTGAAAAACTTTATAGGATTATAGAGAGAAAATTCAATTGTTTATTAAATCCCTCCTTTGGTAAAAGAGGCTATTTGTGAAGACAGTCCCCTCTGAAGGGTAGGGGTAATTCATTTATTTCATCGCTTATCCATGCTAGAACAAATCAAAGCAGAACTTATCAAACATTGCAAACCAGAAGAAAAAAGAGGACTATTTTTTTCACTTTTTGATGTAAACGGAAAACCAATTATTTCTCATGGAACTATTGAAACCGACAAAAACATAAACGAATTAACTGACCTTATCTACAACGGTTTGCTCGCCAAACACGAACAAATCACAAAAACCGTAGTCATCGATATCGTTCAATCATATCTCCAAGAGACAGACATCAACAAATTACTAGCTTTATCGACAAAGGATTATTGAATTTTTTTAGTCAACAATGAGACAAAAAGCTCATGAGCAATACTGGCAAACACCAAATGAGTGGATGACATCAAAACTGCTATTACCCTTATCAAACAAAAATATAATATAAGTGGAAACGTAGGTATGTACAGCTTTAGAAGTGAAAGATTCGTAGTTAAAATATAATTTTAATCAAACCCATACTATTTGGTATATGAAACAATATTCAACTATAAATTTTTTAATCAGAACGATCAAAACAACGATTCTATCGCTAATAGGGATAATAATTTTTTTTTGTATATTGCTCACTTACTCATTTATGCATCCAGGGAAATGGACAACAGTAGACAAAATTAGACTTCCCATACAAGCAAATATTATGGCGACATTAGGCAACTATTTACTTAGTGATTTATATATTGATGGTGAAATAGTGAAAGAAAGCCCAAATGCTATCACTGTCAAACAATTAGAAAAATATATACGTAGTCTAGTACCTGGAAACATATTTTTTACTGATAGTGAAAACTACGTAAGTAACGAGTTTATACCAGGAAAATGGAAACATGCAGTTATTTATTTGGGTACACAAAAACAAACAAACAACATGTTTTATGGCAACAACAATATGCTAAATTTTCTCAAAAAATATTATATAACTGGAGATGAGACATTGATAATAGATAGTACTTCTGAGTGAGTAGCTATCAGAGATTATAAAGAATTATCCAATCTCAAAAATGTATCTTTTTTGATTGCACTCTCAAGCTTCAAAATCAATAAATCAAAAAAAGACATCAAAACCTTTTTGAGCTACGCCATACAACAAATAGGCAAAAACTATGATTACGACATGATAACCGACGATGATACGAATCTTTATTGTTCTGAGCTTCTTTATGAAGCGCTCAAAGAGATACAAATATATATCAGCATAAAAGATCAAGTATATGGAAGAGATATTATTTTACCAAGCAATGTAGTCAAATATATTGTATCCGAAGGCATCCCAAACAAAGAATTTAAATTTATGTTTTTCATAGACAAATACAACAATCAAGTACAAGAAAATTTACTCAAAACTCTAGATTTTTAGAAATTATATAAGCACATATACGTTATCAACGATATAAAAATATCTTTGACGTTCAATGGACATCCTTGATAGTTTCGTATGGTTGATGTATAACAAATCAAAAAGAGTTTGATATAATAATAGTATGTGGAGCAATATGTTTAAAAATTCGTGATTCTATTTCCCTCATTTGATGAGGGAGAAGATACAAATAAATGTAGTCATAATGATGAATATTTGCCAGAAGAAAATTTTTTTGATATAATTGTATAGATGGATATCATAAAAGTTTATTGAGAAATTTTCCATAATAATAAGGAAACTTTTGTATTTCATAACCATCACACAATACCCCAAATTCTTTAACAAAAAATCTCATGGCTTTCCCGTCACCACATCACAAGTCCACCAGTTTTTTTCAACGAACTAATTTCAACTGATTTTTCATCAGACGGATATGCCTGTTGAACGAAGGGACATACATCGCTGACTTGTTTTTTTTAAACAACAAAACGAGCAATCCATAGATCACTCGTAATGAAAAACATATAATAGCAATAAGTAACAATGAAAGGATAATTTGTTTGAAAATCATAAGTGAAGGAGATATAAACAACACTATCGGACCTCATTCCGGCACTCTTTGACGCCATTCCCATACTCTTTGACGTCATTCCCGCGAAAGCGGGAATCCATCTTGCTTCATTACATCATTCCCGCTGTTTGTGTTCACGTCATTCCCGCGAAAGCGGGAATCCATACTAAACAAACTAAAATGACGCTGGAATGTGTTATTAGGGAATGACATCGACACAGTTTTATTTATGATGCGGATTATCAACAACAATTCCCTTTCATCTATTTACCCATTCTCCCCATTTTGCTTTGAGCAAAGCTCTATATTGCCAAGCATATTGAGCAACACTAAAGACAGTAGTAGTGACGATATAAAGCCCTACGCCTGTTTGCATACTGTAAACAAACGATCCTATCATAAAGACAAGAAAAATATTCATAAATCACATCATTTTGCCCATATCAGGTACTTTTTGTCCTGGAATAGTTGGTGTCGCAGGCTTAGCAAGAGTTGTAAGTTTTGTCTGTAAATACGTAAACACTGCAGCTATAATAGTTAGAAGAATATTTTTAGTACCTAAAAGATCCATACCAAGAAAGTGCGTATTAATGACTCCTGTAGTAAGTGCATCAGATTCTACAAAACGAGCTCCAAAACTATGAAAAAAACTATATAACCATTCTTGTGGTATTGTCGCGGCAGCCATATGTCTAATCACATAATACAATCAAATAAATACAGGTATTTGGATAAGCATCATAAGACATCATTTAAATGCACCTTTTCCATCTGTTTTAAAAACCTTCATAGTCTCCTCAGACAATTTTTTTGGATCATCTTTGTATTTTTCTTGAATTTCAGTAAGTTTTGGTTGTAAACTAGACATACCTTTTTGCATATCATTACCAGCAAGCGTTTGTTTGACCATCAACAGTCTAATAGTCACCGTCAAAAAAATAATAGCGATACCGAGATTACCACCAAAAATACCCAAAAACACAACTAAAATATTAAAAATTGGACGATATAAAATTTCTGTAAACAACATTCCTACCATAAGTAAATTATTACATAATAAAATTTGAGGTACGAGGTGAAAGGTGAAAGGCAGATGTTTTCCTTGTCCCTTGTTCCTTGTTCCTCGTCTCTGAGTTATATAGTCATAACTTCATCAGCTTTATTTTTTACCAGCTCATCAATTTTTTCATTCATTGATTTTACCAAAGCATCAATATCTTTTTCATTTCTCTTACTTTCATCTTCACCAATTTCTTTAGCATCAAAAATAGTTTTATTGTCTTTCATAGCATCTTGTCTAGCCATTCTAATGCGTCATTTTATTTCCTCTCCTAAAGACTTCACTTGTTTAGTAATTTCAATTCTTCTTTCTTGTGTCAAAGCGGGAACTCTAACAAGCACATAACTTCCCTCATTTTGAGGAGTAAGTCAAACATTTGCATCATATACAGCTTTTTCTACATGTTTCAGTTCATTTTTATCTCGTGGCTCAATCTTGATTGTTTGTGGGTCCATAAGAGTAACATGGGCAATTTGAGGAATTTTCATAGGTCCATACGAAGCTTCTACAGTAATGTTTTCTACCAATCCAGCTGAAGCTCTTCCTACTTGTAAAGCTTTGAGCTCTCAAACAAAAAACTGAAGAGCTTTGTCCATTTGTTGACGATGTGGTGTCAAATCCATAACATAAATACTTAAAATAGTAAAATAATCCCATAGCAAACACGTTCTACATTTCAC
>CAYRIQ010000028.1:7248-9191 GCA_964424505.1 uncultured Candidatus Peribacteria bacterium
CATAAATACTTAAAATAGTAAAATAATCCCATAGCAAACACGTTCTACATTTCACATTCTATCTCCTACTTTTCACATTCTACCAAAACATAATAATAAATCACCCATCGTTTGCAATATAAATCTTTACCATAATAGAGTTGGAGTTGTAATTTCAAAGGATTTCCTTATTCTACTAAATAGTTATTTCACGTACAATAAAAGCGTTCTCACTCTTCATCTGTCCTACTAGCGTACATTCTAGGATAACTCAAGAGTGTATTGGTAGATGTATATGCTCACTTTCTGTGAGTAGGACATGAAGTAACATGAGAGCTTTTTTTATTTAATAAAAAACACATGACAACATTTCAAGAACTTTGAATCTGAGAAAAAACATTGGCAGCATTGGACAAAAAATGATTTATTACGCCATCTCCGATTCAAGCACAAGTTATTCCATTATTACTTCAGGGAGAAAAAAACGTCATAGGACAAGCAGCGACTGGTACGGGAAAAACTGCAGCTTTTGGTATTCCTTTGATAGAAAAACTTACCCCAGGAGGTAAGGTTCAAGCGCTTATTTTAGCGCCTACAAGAGAACTTGCGACTCAAATCGCAGAAGAAATAGATTCACTGCAAGGAAACAAATGACTCAAAGTAATGGCTATTTATGGAAAGCAATCATATGAAATACAACACAGAGCCCTCAAAAGAGGAATAGATATACTAGTGGGGACACCAGGGAGGATAATGGATCATCTCAAACGCAAAACATTAGATCTGACAAATATTTCTTATTTTATCCTCGACGAAGCGGATGAAATGTTAGATATGGGATTTGTTGACGATATTGAAACAATCTTTAAAGAAACAAATCCTGAAAAAAAAGTTTTGTTATTTTCTGCAACCATGTCCAAAGACATTCTCAAAATTGCAAAAAAATATATAGGAAATTACGAATTGATCACTATAGAAAACAAAGAAGAATCATGAGAACAAACAGATCAAACATATTTTGAGGTTCAAGAAAAAGACAAATTTGAGTTACTTCGCAGGATCATGGACACAGAGACAGATTTTTACGGAATCATTTTTTGTCACACAAAAGTTGATGTAGATTTTTTGGTTTCTAGACTCAATGACGAATGATATACCGCAGAATGACTCCACGGTGATCTTGCACAAAAACAAAGAGAACACTTTCTCAAACGTTTCAAAGACAAAAAAGTAAATATTTTAGTAGCTACTGATATTGCAGCAAGAGGTATCGATGTCAATGACGTGACTCATGTAATCAATTATGCAATACCACAAAATGCTGAAAGATATACCCATAGGATAGGAAGAACAGGTAGAGCAGGAAAAGCTGGTACAGCAATCACGTTCATTACACCAAGAGAATATAGCAAAATGTCTTACCTCAAAAAAGTAAATAAAGTCGATATAAAAAAATGAGTTATACCAGATATAAAATGAGTTATTGAAAAGAAAAAAGACAAATTAATAGAAAATATACAAGGGGTTCTCGAAAAAGAGAACCATAAAAATTATATAGAAATAGCAGATCGTTTGGTAGAAAATACCAACCCTCGTGATGTTGTAGCAGCACTTTTAAAAATGCATTACGAAAGTGATTTTGATCATACTAAATACAACAATATTACACAACAAACGAGAGAAACAAGGTTTCCTAGTAAATGAGTGGGAAATGGACCAACAAGACTATTTATAGCATTATGAAGAAAAGAAGGCTATACAGCACGTTCACTTTTAGATCTCATTACCCATGAGTCTTGAGTAGTCAATAGAGATATCGACGATCTCAAAATGATGGACGATTTTTCATTTATCAGCGTATCACCAAGCAATGCAGAAAAAATTACTGGTGCATTTGCAAACAAAACCATCAATGGAAAAAAATCAATCATCAATAGAGCAAAAGAAAGCGACTGAGGAGGAGA
>CAYRIQ010000029.1:0-1156 GCA_964424505.1 uncultured Candidatus Peribacteria bacterium
GTTACTTCAGGAAGATCAATCCCCTCTCTCAAAAGATTTACTCAGACAATAATATCGATCACTCCCGTTCTCAATTTTTTGATAATCTCCCAACGGTCGATGGTTGCTATTTCGCTATGAAGATAAAACGCTTTATATCACTTAGAGATCAAAAAACTCGTCACTTCTTCAGAAGATTTTTTAGTCAACGTAAGCAAGAGAACTTTACCTTTTTGGGAAATATGTTCATCAAGTTTTTTTAGTAAATGCTCCAAAAAAGCTGGTTTTGTACCAGTAAAATCACTACCCTGCATAAAATCTTTGAGGTTTTTATATTTAGTGAACATAGACGAAAGAAATATAAACAAGCATCACTCTATTGTTTTGCTAATTGTTATCAAGAAAAATTGTACTATATTACAAATGTCTCCGAAGGAAAAATATTTATAAAAAAACTTCCAAACATAATTGCAAAATAAACAATTTTACGTATACTATACATAGTTAAAAGATTGAAAAGTGAAAAAATGGAAACCTTTCAATCTTTCAACCCTTCAACCTTTCCACCTTTCAGAATATGAAGAAATATTTCTGAATACTAATAACACTGATTTGACTGCTTTGAACATCGGTACTTGCTACGTATGAAAATTTTTCCAATCAGATTCAAACCATGGGATTAGATATACAAAAAATAGAGACACAAGACAACATCTCTCGTTATGACCTTGCTAGATTACTCAATACAGTAGAATGCAAAGACTGTATCTATCCCAGTCAAGACATGATAAATAAATACGTACAAAACTTTTGGTCTACATTTACCACAACAGCAGGTAAAGATTTTGATGATATTACCTTTTGATGAGGACTATATAACAATCTTTCATATTATTATTGTGTAGCTTACGTAGGAGACAATACCTATATGAGATGATATCCCAAGTATACAAGTCCTATATGTGGTGGACAATTTTGTGGTACAAAACAAACCACAACTGCAGAATTTATTCAAGTAGTCATAAATATTCTAGCAAAATATATATATAAAGATCTAAGCCTCAATCGAAAAGAAGTTAATACATGGATTTCCAAACTAAAAGCAGATAGTTATGAAGCAAAAAATTTTACTATTGATGACAAAAAAATTATTGCTACAAAAACCAAATCATGCGAG
>CAYRIQ010000029.1:1166-7731 GCA_964424505.1 uncultured Candidatus Peribacteria bacterium
CGAGAAATCCTGCATACTTCAAAATGCCAGTGAAGTAAATCTCTATCTAAAATATTGTATGTTCAATATACAACAATGCAACATGCAAGAAATTGGAAAAATAAAACAATGATATTGGCCAATTGCAGAGCTAAATACACTCTACAATCAAAATATAATAAATATAGATCAAACTCAACGAAAAACCATTGATAAAAATATTGACGGGAAAACAGTAGCAGAGACATTAGCTAAACTCAATGAAGAAATAAATTGTACATTTACCAACGACTACGATTGTGACGGTAAAGACAATGCCTATGACAACTGTCCAAACCATTACAATCCAAGTCAAAAAGATACAGATACAGATAAAATAGGTGACGTCTGTGATGATGATATTGATAATGATACCATAAAAAACCCTATAGGCATAGTAGACGAAGAAGGAAAGATAGACATTGCAAAACGAAATCAAAATAGTGACAACTGCATATTTACCATCAATACATGACAGGAAGATGAAAATTGAAACCGTATTGGAGATGCTTGTGAAAATAAAAACTATGAAATAGGATTGTATATTAATATAGATAAACTTGAAGGGACAGCACCCGTTACGACGACATTTACTGCAATACATGAAGGTAATATATATGAGATCCTCCGAGATTTTGGAGATAACACACAAGGTACATGATCATCAATTACCCATACATTTACCACACCCGGGATGTATAATGTACAAGCTACAACAAAAGAAAACGACAAGTTGACAGCAGAAGTCATAGTTATTGTTTGAGGCCAAAAAGAACCGACCACATCATTACAAGCGAGAGCAAACAGTATAGGATGAATAAACAATATGGAAAGCACGTTATCCGCTATAAATATGGGAGAATTCGATGAAATAGAACGAATATTTCCTAGAGAAACTATACACCTCAAAAAAACACCAAATCAAAACGTAAAAAAAATATTTAAAGAATCATGAGAAAATCCAGTACTCGTAAAATGATACAGCAATGGAAAACTGATAGGTATAAGTTATTTTACGATAGGGATAGATACAGGAAAATGAGCAATACTCAGAAGCAGTAGTACCAATCCTGAAATCAATCAATCAGTACTTTTTGATACAAAAACATACAATCTTAGACAAGAAGATATTATTAAAGTTACTTGGGATTTTGGCGATGGTAATACTATAAGCAATACCACACTGACATTAGAACACACGTACATACAACCATGAAAAAAGGTAATAACACAAACTATTACATGTTCCGATGGCACAAAACTCACCAATAGCATCACTCTATATATTACCGACAAAACGCTAGCAACATCATATGCATTACTTATGATACCCTCTACACTTACAGCAAACATAGGACAAAAAATACAATTTTCCACATTCATTATAGGGACATTATTTACAGCACCT
Organism: uncultured Candidatus Peribacteria bacterium; assembly: GCA_964424505.1. GTDB lineage: Bacteria > Patescibacteriota > Gracilibacteria > Absconditabacterales > Absconditicoccaceae > CAJBLF01. The sequence goes on from CAYRIQ010000029.1 coordinate 2,593, forward strand.
CGCATACAAATAGCAAAATTTTGAGACAATATAACACAAAAAACAATATGAACAGCAAAAATGCAAAATATATTGACGCATACATACCAAAAAAATTGAATACTGACCCCAGAAAATAGCATATATATAAACCAATGTACATACCTCAACAACAAAGCAACTATCACTATCAAAGATACAGATAGTTGTTTAGTGGCAAAGATACAAGGGACATTAAAAAAATATAGATGTGACTGAGATAAAGATGGGATCCCCGATCTATGTGATACAGATATCGATGGAGACGGAATACAAAATTTGCTCTGATTAATAAATTTTGAAAATAAAGATTGTTCTTATACAAGCGGAAATCTCAACCAAGATATACTCACAAAACACTTCCAAAGCATTTGTTCTCTCGATAACGCACCATTTGATACAAATATAGATCAATTAGATCTCAATCAAGATGGTATTGGAGATAAAGATACAACAGTGAATATATGAAATAATGAAATTATAGATAGTGATGGCGACGGAATACCAGACAATCAAGACCTTTGTCCAACTATACAAGAAACATGGAATGGTATAACGGATGAAGATGGATGTCCAGAAATAGGACAAGAATTATGATGTATTCAACAATGATGACCATTACTATGAACAACCAACTACAATCTCATTGTAAAACCTACAGAATGCAATCAGTGCCCTTGCCAATTTTCTGATTTTTCAAGTGATATTACCAACGACGATCAAATAAGAGCTATTTTACAAGACAAGAAAAAAACAACCCAGTATAAGTTTTCTTTACCATGGATTGTTGATATGCAATAAGTTTTGATCTAAGCTATTATTCAATAGCTTGTACAGGACAAGCAGCTTTTGCCTGTTCATATGTAGCTTGTTCTTCTGGAGTTTCAGGTTGTTTGACAACAACAGCAGGTATACCTTGTACACTAAAAAGTACATCAGAAAAGGTTTGGCACAAACCACATCATATACAATTATTGTTTATTTTTTTCATATTCACATATACTACCAAATAAAATTATTTTCTATAATTTTTAAGATTGCTGATCTTCATCTTCTTCATCAAAAAGTCCCTTAAATGATTTTTTATGCTGGATTTCCTGCATAGCATCCTCATCCACCACATTGACGATCTTGGTTTTATTTGCATGTTCTTTAGAATGTTTAAGTACAGAAATAAGAGTCAATACCAGTCCAAAAAGTAAAAAAAGTTGTATGAAATAATAAGATCACGTCACTTTAATAGTTTGTGTACTTGTACCCACAATACCAATAGCATCACCTATTCCAAAAAAAGCAGTAGCAATAATCCACAAAAATCCAAAATTAAATAAAGAATCATTTTCTTTAAATCCGAAATACCCTATCACAAAATTTTTAAATTTAAAACTCATATTTCGACTCAATAATATTGCAACACTTATACAAATAATTACTAAACTTTTAAGTAAATGAGTATTCAATAACCAAACAGAATGAGAAACATCATTTACCGGAGCGATTTTAATCAGAGGCAACACCACAAGAAAAAACGAAAGTGCCCAAAGATAAAGAACAAAAACTTTTTGATGTTTAGTGAATCTTCAAAATTTTTGAGCAAATCTTGAAATTCTTTCAGAGAGATTAAACTTTTTTTGCATCTCAAAAAAGAAAAATTAAAAACGTAGACAACGATACCATAATGATTTTTCTTAGATTTTCAAACTCATTTACTGTATCAGCTTAGTTAGAGATTATACGCATCATCAGTAATAGGTTGAGGCATTTGCGTATTTGAACTATCAATGTTTTCATAAAATTCGCCACGATATTCACTATTTTTTTGACTTTGCGTAATCACATTGCCCAAAGAAAACAATCCATTTACAAGTTCACCAACTCTACCAAAAACATTTTTTGGTGTATAAGTATCATATTCTGGGACTTTCATCCGACGTAAAACAGTAGGCACAAGAAACAAAAGCAAAATAGTCAATACTACACCAATAATCATAAATCTGATACTATTCCATCACTTTTTTTTATTTTCTTCTTTACTATGAGAAAAAACGAACATAATGATTGCACGAATAAATGTATAAATACATCATACAATCACCAAACTCACTACTAAAGCTAGCACAGTTAAAATGACATTTTGAAAATCAGCATTAGAATAGACAGCATTCATAATCAGCGAAGAAAATCGAATAAAATAAGATGCTAGCAACCCCAAACAATAATAAAAGAGAAGCCTCTATAAATAGAAAATCTGATTATTTCTTCTCTTCTTTTTTTGTTATTCCTTTTCTTTCTCTATGTTCAAAAAATTTACTAAAAAACTCATTTTTTGTTTCTTTCAACAAAAGTTTTGCTACTCTTTCTGAAGGTTGCGCTCATTTATTGATCCATGAGATAATACTGTCTACATTGGCAGTAAATTTATGTTGGATAGGATCATATGATCACAATACTTCTTTATATCAGTATTTTACTGGTTTTGTATGCTCAGAAAGAACTACTCTGTACACTGCTAAATTTTTTCTTCCATGTCTGGAAAGTCTAATAACTAACATAATAAATGTATAAAAAAATTAAAAATATTAAATTGATAGAAACACGATAATTACTTCAATTTTTCTCTTGAAACATGTATAGTTTTTTTCTTGTCTTGTTTGCAATACTTTTGCAATTCTAGTTTTTGAGTGGTTGTTTTGTTGATGCTAGTGTGATAATTAGTCTTTCCACAGTCTTTACATTGCATAGCAACAGTAATTCTTCATCACTTTTTTTTGGCCATAAGAATAAGATAATAATAAATAAATATATATTTTGAATGACGGATTTACGTAATGTAACACTGGACACAGTACCAACCTTTGGTTGGCTCCCGACCTTCCCGATGTATCGGGACGCTCTAACTTGCTGAGTAATGTATCTCTAATACTTTGGCTCCAGGGAGACTCGAACTCCCGACCTTCCCGATGTATCGGGACGCTCTAACTTGCTGAGTAATGTATCTCTAATACTTTGGCTCCAGGGAGACTCGAACTCCCGACCTCGTCCTTATGAGAGACGCGCTCTAACCTGCTGAGCTACAGAGCCATAAAATTTCATACCCCGACCTTCCCGATTTATCGGGACGCTCTAACCTGCTGAGCTACAGAGCCATAAAATCTTCAATGGTTTTTTTACTTTTTTGTTTTTTTAACCACAATTCTTTTTCATGTGCTTCTTCTCTTGTAGTGAATGTTTTATAATACAAAAGTTGTAATGGCTTATTATATTTTGTAGATGCAACTTTTCCTCTTTGATGTTCAATAAATCTTCTTTCTACATTGTTGGTGCTTCAGATATAATATTTTCAATTTCTCATTTCAAGAATATATACATATCAGAGCATATATCATCATGTTAATATTTGAAACTCCCGACCTTCCCGATGTATCGGGACGCTCTAACCTGTAACGAAGTGGAATCCCGATCTATCGGGAAGCTGAGCTACAGAGCCAAGACATTCGGTGAGGGCGGGATTCGAACCCGCGAGACGATTTCTCGTCTGACTCGTTAGCAGTGAGCTGACTTCGACCACTCATCCACCTCACCCATTCATTTTTCAGCAAAAGAAAAATTTATGTGGTGATTGTATACAGAATTAGTATTGAATTTCAAGAACAAAAACATACCTTCACTGGCAGACATAGAGACAATTTTACTCATTAGTGCAAAATAATGGCAGATGAAATAGGAGGATCAGGATTTGACGGCATAAATACATGATGAGAAGTCAGAGAAGATACCAATAAAGTCACAGAAGAAGCTGTTAGAAAAGTCCAAGATGATCAAAAAAAAGCACAACAAGTAGGACAAGATATTAAAAACGACAAAACAACCAACAACAAACTTGCTAAGTTTTTGACATTTTTACTCAAAGACATAAAAAGCGACCACCTCATCAAACAAATATATCAAGTTTTTTTCAAGACAAGACACGAAGAGACAGACCTTATACACCTCAGGAAAAATATGAATACTCTCCTGGTAGTAGGGATGTTTATGCCATTTTATCAAGATGAAATTCAATCACTAGAATTGGGATATCTCTATCAAGATATATTTAATTTTGATAAAAATATTCATCTGACCAAATACATCACGTATATCAAACATTTATTGCCCAAATATCACGACAACATTATGATCGACAAACAAGAATTCACTAAATTACTTACCATACTAGCAGAATATTACCATCTAACAGACAAACTTTCTCCAGAAAAAAATATAGAATTTGAAAACACAATCAAAAAAGAACTTTCTCTCAATGAATAAAAACAGATTAAATAAGTTTTATTGATTTTGTCAACTCATTATTTTTGTTTACAGGATTTTTTTTGGTAATTCTTTTGTTTGTGAATATACTTAACTGTATAAATTTTTACTTACACTATGAGTATGGGAAACGGAATAGAAAACCAAAAAATAGCTATACAACCAGCAGAAAAGTGAGAAGCAGTAGATGTAAAAGAAGTACAGAAATTTGAAGACTTTCAAAAAGAATTAGTATTGAATCATATAGATGATATTTTTTCTAGTAATATAACGATCAAACAAGACAAAAACACATATATATTTGCTATAAACAACAAAAACATATTCACTGTAGAGTGAAAAGACACACTGAAAAAATGGATTCAAAAAGTTTATGAAACAAAAAAAATAGAAGATAATCGAGCAGCAGATGAAGCTGTATTGATCAGAATAGAATGACTAGAAGTGCAATATTTCAAAAGCACAAATAAGGAGCAACTACAATTACTCCAAGAAGAAATAAAAAAAGTAAATAAATCTATAGACAACATCACCAATATAAACAACATAAAATTTAAAATAACAAGAGCGATTAACTTTTACGAAGATCAAGAGAATCTTGCATATGATGAGACCAAAGGAGGACTTTTCAACACAAAATATAACAAAAAAGAAAAAGAAAATCGAAAAATACATAAAAACCAGATACAACAACGCTTAGACACCTTGTACAATATACAAAATATCATAGAAAAAATAGAGCAAAATAAAAATCAAAAATACACATTTGAGCGAAAAAATCAGGAGATATCAGCTGTAAAAATGAATGATATC
>CAYRIQ010000029.1:7741-9078 GCA_964424505.1 uncultured Candidatus Peribacteria bacterium
TATCAATGGGATGGATAGAAAACAAACATTACAACAAATATATACGAGATTAGAAACCATTTTGGAAGAATGACCTAAATTTATCCGTGAAAGGAATGCTTTGATGCTCAAGGAATGAGATAATACACCACAGTACAATATTGTAATCCACGATAAATCAGATGCAAAAAAAATATTGAAATCACTTACCAAGATAAACAATGAGTATACCATTCTCAATGGGATAGTACTCGAAGCAGGAAAAAAACAAGAATTGAGTCAAGATTTAGAAAAATTGGAAAAATATCTCGACAATGTCGTTGCCAATCCAAATACTTTTAAACCATCAGAACTTCCTTTTGTACCAACTCACAAAAAAGAATTTGATCAATTAATACAGTTAGCCAAACAAACAGAAAACAATACAAAACAAATAGAAAGAGAAGAAGAAAGCAATATAATCAAAAACAAAAAGAACAATAACGATATCCAGGATAACAATAATGAGATAACCACAACAAGCATCATCAACAACAAAGAATGAATACCGACAATAGCTGATCCTAGTTTCACAGACTATCAGGATGCTATAGAAAAAAAGGGAATCAAATGAGCAATTTACCATACACTTGATTATTTTCCTAATATGAAATCTGAACAAAAATCATTTTGGACTAATACATTATTTTTGAGTGGAATGTGATTTGTTCTTTGGAAAGCAGGTAGTCGGCTATTTAAAGGGAAAGCAAAATGAGGTCCATGATTTTGGAAATGATTGGCTATTATCTGATGAGTTGCTTTATGAAGCAATATGCTTACAGGGAAATCGCCACTAGAATTTATCAATAAAGCCGTTAACTGAGGATTTAAATTTAAAGATATGAAATTATCATTTGGAAAAAAGAGTGAAACTGCAAGTGAAGACGCACAAACAAGTATTATTGATCCACTGACTACGACACTTATTCTTGGAAACAAGAAAATAAGTGATGTAAGAACTATTGTAGATCAAAAAACATTGTCTATGAGTGACAAATCATATGATGAAATATTGAGCATAGCAATCGCTACAGGAAACACTGATCTGAAGCAATTGTTGGAAAAAATAGGTAAAAATGATAAAAACAAAACTATAGCGACAGGATTACTACAATTATGAATTTCACCAGAAAATATTTCAAACGTAGATCAAGATAGAACCATAGATGAATATTACGCAATCTACATGGAAAATATTAGTACAGCAGAAAATTATCGTCAAAAAAACAAATTAGTAGTCGCCAAATGAAAAGAAGCTGACCTAAAAAAGCTTATTACTAGTGGAAAAACACTTACCGAATCTGATCTTGAAACAGCAA
>CAYRIQ010000030.1:0-8838 GCA_964424505.1 uncultured Candidatus Peribacteria bacterium
ATGGTGTTATAATAGAAATTTAACAAACCCAGCACACTTTTTTTGTCTTTAAGCCGAATTTTATAAATGAATTTCTTGGGGGATAGCTACACAAAAAGTTCTATTATGCCAAAAGCTAGATTGATAGATCAATTGTTTGAAAATATATCAAAAAACTGAGTTTATATACTTTTAACGTATGCTCACTCAGTCTTTTATATTAGAAATATATGTCTTGATACTAATTTTTACATTTGATGAAGATTTTTGGAAACAGTGCCCAAATCTATTTTATCATATCTTTGCATAAGCATATCTGTTTTGATTTTATTCATAATATCCTGTACTACTCCTACAATAATAATAACTCCAGAACCAGTAACAACTACAGGCAACGATCAAAGTGATTGTACCAATGTCTGGACAAATGGAATATAATTGAGAATATAACTATAAATTCCTATAAACGCCAATCCAGCTCCTCATCGAAGACAAAGATGCATCAAAATACCATTAATATATTTAGCTGTCTCTTTTCCTGGTCTGATTCCTGGCACAAAACCACCTCTTTTTTGGATGTTATCTGCGATTTTCTCCGGAGAAAATACAATCAATGTATAGAAAAACGTAAAGACAATAATAAGTACAAAATAGAGAACAATTGCAGGTACTCAAGGTTGTTGAGTATAAATATTGAGATTTGCTTCTATCCAATTTGCCATACCGACCAGTTTAAGATTCATAGGCTGAAATTGAGTAATAAGCTTAGATAATAAATAAGGAAACGATACAAATGCTATAGAGAAGATAATAGGTACCATTCCTACAGGATTCATAGGAATAGGCAATGAAGATGACTCTTCTACTCTTCCTCTTCTAGCGTAAATCACAGGTATTTCTTTGATAGACTTAAGAATAAATATAGAAAGCAATACCAATCCAAGCACAATAATCAGCATAAATAGAATAACTCACACTATATTATCTGATCCAGCCATACTGCCGTAAATTTTTTGAGTAATACCTGCTACGATAGATGCAAATATCAGCATTGAAGTACCATTGGATACACCTTTTTCTGTAATCAATTCACCTATCCACATAAGCAACACTGATCAAACAGTCATAGTAAACGCTGTCACGATAAGGTTTAATGGCGCAGTACTAATTACATTACCTCAAAGAAGATAATTGATAAAAAACACCATTCCTATAGATTGAAGAAACGCTAATGGCACAGAAAGATATCTTGTATATTGTTGTATTTTTTGTTGTCCAACTTCACCTTGTTCAGTAAGTTCTTCAAGCTTTGGAACTACAGACCCAAGAAGTTGCATAATAATAGATGCATTGATGAATGGAGCTAGTCCAACAGCGATTAAGGCAAATTGATCCAAAGAACCTCACAAAAGCATAATAAAATATCCCAATCAAGAATCTCCCGTATTTATGGTTTTTGCCATCAATGCAGTAATATCCACAAATGGTACAGGAATAAATACCAAAAGTCTATAAACCGCAAGCATCACGAGAGTAAAGATAATTTTCTTTTTTATGCTAGGATTTTCTCGAATTTCTTTGAGTTTTTTTAAGAATTTTTCCATCAAAAAGGGGATAATACACTTAAAAAATTATTTAGTTTTTTTGGTTGTAGCTTTCTTAGTTGTTGGTTTTTTTACTGCAATAGTTGGTTTTTTTACTGCAATAGTTTCTTTTTTTACTACAGGTTTTTTTGTTGTAGTTATTTTTTTTACTATTGCTACCTTTACTGGTGTTTCTACTTTTGCAGTATCTATTTTAGTTTTTTTGATTTCTTTTTTTACTTCTTCCTTTTGTATATCATTTTTTATTGTTTTTTTCTCAACAACTGTTTTAATTTTCAGTTTACCAACTTTAGATTTTTTATCTTTGACTATTTTTGCAGGAGCTTTCCTTGAAAGTGAATGAACAGTTCCAGGATGTTCCATTTTTTGTTTTGCACCAGCAGAAAAAGCATCAATATCTTTAAAAGAAAGATGTTTAGCGTAATCCCCATGGGACAAAAGCTTTACAAAAACATTTGCAGTTTTGATATATCACAAATCTTTCAAAAGTTGTTTAGTAATTTCCATTGCATCAGTAATCCTTGGATCAGCATCAAGTGCACCAAGATTGACAATAACCACTTTTTTTACAAGTTTATAATATCTTGTAAATCATCTTGCTTTAGGCAATCTTTGAACGATAGATGTTTTTCATCCTTCAAAAAATGCTTTCATAGAATGTCAGCTTCTAGATTTTTGTCCTTTTAGTCCTTTTCCAGAATAATTTCCTGTTCCTGTAGCATTTCATCTTCCCTTCCTTCTTGCCTTATCTTTTAGTCACTTACTTTTTTGCAATTGATGGATTTTCATCATAGATATATAAGATAATAAATACTGTATTAAATCAAAAGAATATGTATTATTTTTTTGTCGTCTTTTTTACGGTTGGTTTTTTTTCTACTTTTTTTTCGAGTTTTACTACTTTTGGCTCAGCAGCTGCTTCAGTTACAACAACTGGCGCCTTCTTTTCCAACTCTTGTTTTGCTTGTATTTCTTTAACTACGGATGCAACTTCATTTTGCGATTCAGCTTTTTCATCTGTAGTTTCATGTGCAACTTTTTTAACTACACGTTTATTGAAATAATCAGCATGTTTATATGCAGACAAAGCTCTTATAGTAGCAAGAGCATTATTTAATTTATTGTTTGATCACATGATTTTTGATAACATATTTTCAAATCCAGCAAGCTCCAAAACAGCTCTCACAGATGATCAAGCCTTAAGTCCTGTACCAGCAGTAGCAGGCAAAAGCTTAATAATACAAGATTTATATTTTGTTGTTGTAGGATAAGGAACTGTTTGGTTTCCCGTAATAGGCACGACAAACATAGTTTTGTAAGCTTCACGAGAAGCTTTACTTACTGCAGCACTTACATCTGGTCCTTTAGCAACACCTATTCAAACCTTACCTTTTTTGTTTCCTACCAAAATAGTAGCTCTAAAAGATAGCTTTCTTCCACCAGTTGTAACTCTTGTCACTCTTCTGACTTCCAACAAAAGTTCATCAAATTCTTTTTTTACCTTATCTTTATTTCAAGGTCTCATGAAAAATAATTGTTAAAATAATAAAATTATATAGCTATACCTCACATTCTAATACCATCCACAAAAGCTTTTACTCTTCCATGGAAAAGATTTCCATTTCTATCAAAAACAGCTTTTTCTATACCTTGTTTTTTCATAAGAACAGCTAAAGCTTCTCAAGCTTTTTGGGCCGAATCCGTCTTAGTAGTTCCCTGAGTATTTTTATCACAAATATGACAAAGTACTTTCCCTGTAGTATCAAGAACTTGAGCTTTCATATATTTATTTGATTTTTCCACAATTATTCTAAAATCTGGATAACTAGCTTTTATCTTTTCATTTATTCTTTTTTTTCTACCAAGAAATTTTCTCGTTGCTTCTTTGATACGTTTTGTGATTTTCAACATTGTAGTACAAAATAAGATAATAAATATATTTTAATTCATGGAATCTGTCTTATGATCTAATTATTATTTTTTCGCTGCTTTACCAGGCTTTAATTTGATATATTCATCAAAATATCTAATTCCCTTTCCTTTATATGGTTCTGGTTTTTTAAGTGCTTTTACTTTAGCAGCATATTCTCCTAGATATTGCTTATCAATACCATTGAGAGTAATAATATAATTTCATTTGATATCTTGTTCAACTTTTGCTTGAATACTCTGTGGAATAGAAAAATTAACTTTATGAGACAATCATAATGCAAAAATAAAATTTGTTCCCTCTATTTTAGCAGAATATCCTACTCCCATAACCAAAAGTTTTTTTTCATATCCATGAGTCACTCAGTGAATCATATTTGCAAGCAAAGTCCTTGAAAGTCACCAAAAATTTCGCTGATCTTTATTTTCTACAGAAGTAATGGCGTGAGTACCATCAACTTGTATCATAACTCCTGGCACAAATGTATGAGACAATTCTCATTTAGGTCCTTTTACACGTACAGTAGAACCATCAATATGCAATTCTACTCACGTAGGTATCTCTATCATTTTTTTTCCAATTTTTGACATAACTTTATATGAACAAATAAATAGTAATTTTAGACCTGAAACAACAACATTTTTATTAAACACTCAAAAAATCCAAATAGTTTTTAATAAATTTCAGCAATAAGTTCTCCTCCAAGTTTTTTTTGTTTTGCTACATGCGCAGGCATCAATCATTCATTCGTAGAAATAATTCCTATTCACTTTCCTCCAGCTACTGAAGTAATATTTTTATAGCTCACATACCATGGCCTAGAAGGCTTAGAAAAAAATTTTATATTCGGGACATCATCGACAGGATTGACTACTTTTTTAAGTACGATATTTATATATCTTTTTGTATCCTCTTCTTTGATTTCAAAACTTTTAACAAATCCATATTGTTTCAAAAGCTCCAAAACCTTGATTTTAAATTTCGAAAAAGGAACAAAGTCTACAGAAGTTTTTCTAGCCATATATGCGTTTTTTATTCTAATAAATAGATCATGGATAGGAGCGTTAATATAGGTCATTTAGAATAATAATTAATGATAAATGAATATACAGAATAGTGAAATTCACTAACTTCTGTCTACCAAAAAGGTAGAACAATAAAAAATAAATAATTATCGGCTTGCTTTTCTAAGTCACATAATTGTTCCTTCTCTTGCATACTTTCTCAAACACACTCTACAAACACCAAAATCTCTAATATATGATTTTGATCTACCACATAGCCTACATCTATTGTAATATTTAGTGGGCTGTTTAAGTGCTTTTCCTTCAACGAATCTTTGTTCGTACATTTTTCATTGTTTCGCCTTTAATGAAGATTTTGCCATGTAACTAGTATAATTAATAAATAAACTTTATATGTATATATCTTTATTTAAAGATAAATCAGAGTGCTTCGAGTAATGCTTTTGCATGAAGATTATCTTTCGTTGTAGTAACAATAGTCACTTGCAATCCCATAGTTGTTACGACATCATCTAAAGCAAGTTCAGGAAAAATGTTGTAATTTGGGATTCAAAGATTGAAGTTTCATTGTCCATCAAAGTTTTTTTCACTAAACCCAGAAAAATCTCTAAGCCTTGGAATAACCAACTTGGTAAATCTATCAAGAAAATCATACGCTTTTTGTTTTCTCAAAGTTGTTTGGAGCATTACCGGCATTCCCTCTCTTAGCTTAAAATTTGAAATAGCTTTTTTCGATTTCAAAACACGAGCTTTTTGTCCAGTAATTTTATTGATAATTTTTTCAAATTCTTCAAAATCTTTAAGTGATTTTCTAGTTGCCAAAGATCATATCCCAATAGCTATAACAACTTTATCAATCTTTGGAACAGCATTGATATTTTTGATAGCTAATTGTTGTTGAAGATTTTTTAGCGTTTTTGTAGTAAATGCTTCTAATGTATTCATGAAGTCAAAAATAAAAACAATAAAAATAAACTATTTAATAACAAATGTACATTTAGTTGCCTCTCTACCTTTTTTTCATTCTTTATCTATTACAACCTTGATTTTAGTAGCTTTTTTTTGTTCTGCAATATAATACATAACATTAGAGACATGAACAGGAAGTATTTTTTTGATAAATCATTTTCCTTTGACTGCCTTTTTCATTTCATTAACACCTTTAACGATTATATGATCATCATCTACAAATTTTTCAATAGTAGAGATCGTACCTTTAGCTTTTCAAGCAATCATAATTATAGGGTCTCAAGCTCTTAATTTTTTCATAATAATAATAAATAAGAATAAATAATATATAATGTATCAAAGATGTATTATACAACTTCTTCTGCCATGTTAGTAATAGCCTTATATCCAAGTTGTCTAAGTTCTTTTGCTACAGGACCAAAAATCCTTTTTCCTATCGGCTTGATTTCTCATTTTGCATCTTTACTCATAAGGATGACAGCGTTATCACCAAATCTCACATAAGTACCATCTTTTCTAGTGATTTCTTTTCTTATTCTCACAACCAATGCTTGAGAAACTGTCCCTTTTTTGATAGCACTAGTAGGTAAAGCACTTTTTATAGCAATCATAACTCTATCACCTACAGTAGCAGTTTTTGCGTTAGATCATTTTAAAATTCTAAATATCTGTCACTTTTTTGCTCAAGTGTTATCAGCTATAATAACTGATGATTCATTCTTTAACATGAGAGATTACATTTAATATAAATAAAATTATGCATTAACAATTTCTATAAATTTCCATTTTTTGAGCTTACTGACTGGTTTACATTCCCTAATTTTTACAAGATCTCAAAGTTTAGAAACATTATTTTCATCATGAGCATAATATCTTTTTCTTACGATAAATCTCTTTTTGTACAAAGGATGCATCTTTACTGATTTCACCAAAACAGTACGAGACTTATTTGTCTTATCGCTAATGACTTCTCAGACAAATTCTTTTATACTCTTATTTCATATTACCACCATTTTGTTCTTTAATTTTATGAGTTAAAACAGTATTTATCCTCGCTATTTTTATTTTAGTATCACCTATTTTGTGAGTTTCTTTGAGTCCTTTAATAGCATTTTTCATTTTATAAGAATAAAGTTCTTGTTTGAACATTCTTCTCATTTGGACAAGTTCTTTAATAGTTTTATCCTGTAATTCCTGTATAAATGTGATCTTTTTTTTCATTAATAGCCTATTTTAAATAGTAAATACGTGATGTTATTATTATAAATTATTTGACTTCTCCTTTTTCTACAAATCTTGCTTTAACTGACAATTTTTTAGATGCTTTAATCAATGCTTCTTTAGCAGCTTCTCTAGATATTCCCATAAGTTCAAAAAGTATTCTTCACTTTCTTACCGATGCAGTATAAATATCCACGTCTCCTTTTCCAGTACCCATAGGCATTTCAAGTCCTTTTTTGGTAAATGGAACATCAGGAAATATTCTAATCCACATCTTACCTGTTTTTTTTACAGATCTTACAATCACCTTTCTAGCAGCCTCTATTTCTTTATTTGAAATATATGAGCTCGTAATAGCCTTGAGTCCATATTGTCAAAAAGCAACAGTAGATCATCTATAACTTTTACCTTTAAGAGATCTAATAATAGGCTTTCTAAATTTCCATCTTTTTGGGGTCAACAACATTATACTTTTGATCAAAACAAATAAAATATTATAAGTTTATTTTTTTATTAGCATTAGATTGAGCTTGTCATTTATTATAGAGAATTCATTTTTCTATCCAAACTTTTACTCAAAGCATCCCATATTTCGTCCTAGCTTGAAGATAATAAAAATCTATATCTGACCTAAATGTTTGAAGGGAAACTCTTCATTCGATGAATTTTTCTGTCCTCGAAATATCTACTCATCAAAGTCTTCCGCCCACTTGAATTTTGATACCAGAAGCTCATTTTTCCATAACCTTTTGCAATACATTTTTAGCTACTTTTCTATAAGGCATTCTAGCTTCAAGCTGTGAGGCAACAAATTCAGCCATAATTTTTGCAGACAATTCAGGTATTTTTACTTCTTTGATAATTACTTTCATATCTTTATGAAACTTACTTTTCAAAGATTCTTCAAACTCCTTGATTTTTGCTCATTGTTTACCCATCAACACACCTACTTTTGAAGAAAAAATAATAATTTCTCATTCTTTAGCAGTTTTTCTGATGACAACTTTTGAGATTCCAGTTCTAGGAAATGTATCATCTACAAATTTTCTCATTTTTATATCTTCAACGAAAAAATCTGCACCTGTTCTTTTATATTTAGCAAACCATTCTGCAGGTCGTGATTTCATAATTCATACTCTCATTCCAATTGGATGGGCTTTTGATCACATACGTATAATTACTTAACATGTAAAAAGACTTTCACAAACGATCTATATTTTACATAATGACTAATTCTAGATCTAGACACAAATCTGATTCTTTGGATTTTTGGACCTCTACCGACTTCGATTTTATGAACATACAATGTTTTTGGATCATAACTAGCATTTGTAGTAGCATTAGCAGAGGCAGATTTGATAACCTTATACAAAAATTTTGCTGCTTTTTTTGGTAATACTTGCAACAAAGTTAGTGCTTCTTCTACTTTTTTTCATTTTACCATCTGAGCTATTAATGCCATTTTTTTATCAGAAACCAAAGCATATTTTAAGGTAGCTGTCAGATTAGTATCTACTGTCTTTTTTGTAGTGGTAACCATAATACTAAATTTTAAATGCTAAATATGTATGTATATATTAAACGAATAATTATCAGCCTAAAATGGATGTCCTCTAAATGTTCTTGTAGGGACAAATTCTCACAATCTATGTCCAATCATATCTTCTGTCACGTACACACTTACAAATTGTTTTCCATTATGTACAGCAAACGTAATACCTATCATATCAGGCACTATATGACATGCCCTATCTCGCACCTTAATAACTTTTTTATCTCCACTTTCTTGCATTTTTTTTACTTTTATAAGTATTTTTTCATTCACATAAAATCATTTTTTTAGTGATCTTGACATAATAACAATAATGAATAGGTAAAAACAAATAATGAATAAGTATAGTAGTATAGTTTAGTATATCCAACGTTTTCCGTTACAGATTATTAGTTTTTAGTTCTTTTTGAAATAATAAATTTTGTAGAAGGCTTTCTATTTTTTCTTGTTTTGATTCCAGGAGTAACTCTTTTACCAGCAAATGATTTTTGTCATTTTTTGAGACCGATTGAAGAATGTCATTCTCATCCTCCATGTGGATGATCAACAGGATTCATA
>CAYRIQ010000031.1:0-6454 GCA_964424505.1 uncultured Candidatus Peribacteria bacterium
ATAGTTGAGGTAACTATATTACAAAACATTCA
The DNA here is from genome assembly GCA_964424505.1 of uncultured Candidatus Peribacteria bacterium. GTDB lineage: Bacteria > Patescibacteriota > Gracilibacteria > Absconditabacterales > Absconditicoccaceae > CAJBLF01. Next base: position 33 of record CAYRIQ010000031.1, read on the forward strand.
CCTCTGGTTCTAGCTCTATCTCAAACATCTCTAGGACTTTTTTTTGTATAGATTGAGCAAATGCTCGTATGTCTTTTCCACTTGCACCACCATTATTTACTATAATGAGTGCGTGATTATTGTAAGTACCAACAGATCATTCAGATTTTCCTTTAAAATCGGCAAGCTCAATAAGCTGACCTGCTGATAATTTAATATCATTTCCAAATGTATTTCCTTTGAGCTCAGGATATTTCAACGATAAATTTTCAAACTGACTTTTTTCGATGACAGGATTCTTGAAAAAACTTCCCGCTGTCCCTATTTTTGTCCGATCGGGCAATTTATTTTCTCTAATTTTTATTATAATATTTGCTACTGCTTGAGCAGTAATGTTTGATAAATCTATTCATTTTTCAGTAATAATTTTTTGGATATCTGCATATTGAATATTGGGTAGATAAGTAGGAGATTGTTTTTCCAATAAAAAAGTAACTGCAGTAATTATTATACTGTTTTTAAGCTGTTGTTTAAAAATACTTTCACGATAAGCAAACTGACACTCATCATTTCTCCATATTTTTTTTTCTTTTGTGCGTATATCTATTCATTCTACTTCATAGATAATATCTTTTGCTTCTTTGCCATAAGCACCTATATTTCCTACCGGAGCAGAACCAATATTTCCAGGTATAAATACCATATTTTCTCCTCCGACATATCACTGTGCCAAACATCGCATCATGGTTTCATGCCAGCTTTCTCAAGCTCAGATCTTGATATACACCGTATCATCATCTTCTTTTATTTTTTCTTTTCCCAGTAATGAAATTTTTATTACAATTCACGCATAGTCTTTCGTGAAAAGGATATTGGCTCATCCACCCAAAATAAGATGTGGTTGTGTAGCAAAAATATCCGTAGAAATCAGATCAAAAATTTCTTGTTCTTGAGTTATCTCCACAAAATAATCTGCTTGTACATCGACAGAAAATGTGTTGTAAGGCTGTAATGAAACATTTTGCTGGAGGTGCATGATGATAAATCAAATAAGTAAACGACATATAAATCTCCATTACTACTATTTTTTTTAATGTAATACTCAAATACATTCAATATGATGCGTCTGAGGAAACATATCTACAGGCTGGATTTCTTTGATAGAAAATCATCCTGCAATCAAAAGTTCTATATCTCTGACCATAGTGACAGGATTACATGAAATATATAACAACTTAAAATCTGATTCTTTTTTGAGATCGCAAATCATTTGAACAACATTTTTATGGAGACCATCCCTTGGTGGATCGATAATCACGAGCCCTAAATTTTCCAATGTTTTTTTGATCTCTGGGTATTGTATAAATGCTTTTTCTGCAGGATTTGCAAGAAAGGTGACTTTATGTTCTAGCCCATTGATTTTTGCATTATATCGTGCATCGGTAATAGCATCTTCGACAATTTCTATTCAAACAAGTTGTCTGCCTTTACCAGATTTCAAAAAGCTAATACCTATACTTCCCGTACCACAGTATAAATCTAGAATAGTTCATTCCACATTGCCAACCATGTGCATAGCTTGACTAAAAAGCTGTTGTGCTCAGAGCGTATTAGTCTGGAAAAAAGAAAAAGGTGATATTCTAAAGGTAACCTCTATAGATCAATTATGCTCTGTTTCCTGTTGTTGTGGCTCAGATGATGCCTGCTGTTTTATGTCCTTTATGTATGTATTTTTAAACTGAAGTACTTCATAGATAGATCATTCTCCTCGAAAGGTTTTTGTTTCACCATCCTGTGATCTAATAATATCCCCCAATCCATTATTATAGGTAATCACAAAAGTAGTTACCTTTTCCTGGAGAAAAGTGTCTTGTTTCAATGTTTCAAGAAATTCATTCCATTGATGTATGTTTTTCTCTTTGAGATTGTTGTCTGCTACAGAAAGATTAATAAGAAATTGATTGGTATTTGTTCATTGTCTTATTACCAAATGTCTAAAAAATCCCTGATGAGTCATTTGGTCATAGGCGGGGAGTCATGATATTTTACAAAGCTGTTTGATATGTTGATATAAAACATTTGCCTGTTCTGAAATGAGAAAACAAGTATCAATATCAACGATTTTACTAAATTCTCCCTGTTTATGAAAACCACAACTTCGATCAGAAAGAACTACATTCTCAGATTGTTTAGACAGATTAGGTGTATTAGAATTTATCACGTCTGTGCTTTCTAACTTGTCTTTTGGTCCCTTAGTTATATATTTTCCAAAGCTAAATTCTATTTTGTTTCTATAAAATTTTTCTCCCGGTGATCAGATAATAGACAAAATTTGTAAATCAGGCAAGTATTTTTTGAGTTTGGTAAAAGCATCATTGACAATATTTTCCTTAAGTTGTAGCTGATTATGATAGCTTAGCATCTGTCGTTTACAGCCTCAACAACCTATTTTATAGGTTATTTCGCTGAGTGGATCTTTGTCATTTCACAATGTCAAAAAATGAGAACAAAAAATTTCCCCATCTACGATGGTAGGATCAAGGTGTTGGATGTGAGTGATGTGCGCTTCTACATAATCCTTTTTTTGTTTTACTATTTTAAGATCTACGATACTTCCCGGCAAAGCACCTCATTTGATCAAAATTCTTTTTCCATCACTCATTCTAGCCAGTCCAACTCATCCATATCATATTTTATCAATTTTTATTCTAGTAAGTGTTTTAGCCATAAATATGTACCAAAAATTAAAGTGCTAATTTAGCTCTTAGTTCTGCCTGTATGTTTTCTATAGAATTATTAGCATTGATAGTAATTACTTTGCCCATTTCTTCAAAATGTTTGATAACCATCAATGTTTCATGAGTAAAAATATCAATTCTCTGTTGCATAGTCTCAGGAGTATCATCAGTACGTCATTCCTTTCCAGCTCTATTCATCATTCTTTCAAGCGCAATATCTTTGGAAAGTTCGAGATGAACAATCATAAAATCTCTTCCCATCTCTTCCATTTTTGTAGTAAAAAACTCTGCTTGCTCTTTTACTCTAGGAAATCAATCAATAATAATATATTTATTATGGTTTTGTGCTATTTGCAGACTTGTATCGATCAAATCATGGGTAATAAAATTGTCTACCATTTTCCCCGTATTGACCACATTGGTGATATATTTCCCTATCAAATTATCGTTGGACATCAAAGCTCTAAGCGTTTGCCCCATTTCAAAATATCGATAGTCTGGTTTGTACGACAACAACAATTTTGCTTGAGTTCATTTTCCACATCATTGGATACCGAGAAAAACTAAATCTTTCATTATCTGTTATACACAAAAAATAAAAAAAATCTGAACATATTCACATATCCTATACTAATTATATTTTACTTATTTTCAACGAATTTTAATTTTGATCACGAAAATGAAAACCTAACAAACAAAAAAACTCTTTTTCCAAAGAGTTGTTTTGCTGATATGTAATCGATTGATACGTTTCAATGTTTCCATCGTTCCATGTTTCAATCGTCAAAGAATTATCTCTTTGACCAAGTAGGTCCTTTTCTCGCTTTCTTCAAACCTGGTTTTTTTCTTTCTTTAATTCTAGGATCTCTCTTGAGAAGTCCATATGGTTTCAAAGTGACTCTTAGTTCAGGATTCCATTCGATCAATGCTCTAGCAAATCCCAGCTTGATAGCATCTGCTTGTCCTGATATCCCTCATCAACTGACAACTATTTCAGCATCAAACATTTTAAGATACTCATTACCTAAAGTATTGAGTGGAGAAAGAGCGGCTTCGAGAAGATAGAGGTTTCCACCAAAATAATCTGCCAATGGTTTTTGTGAACCATTAGATGTTTTGATAATGAAATTACCACTTCATTTCCCAAAAAGTTTAACAACAGCCGTTGTTTCTTTTCTTCTTCCTATAGCATAGGTATATTCTTTATTTGCCATTATTTAGATAAGGTAATAGGTTTAAAATGATCGTATTTAGTAGTAGTTCATACTACAAGTTTAAGTCTTTTAATTCTTTTGTCTCTAAGTTTGTTTTTAGAAAGCATTCCTCTGACAACAGCAGTAAGAAGTTTCGCAGGATTTTTTTGCATAACAACATCCCAAGTAACTTGCTTAACATTTCCTTTATATCCACTATAAGAGTACATAACATTATTCTGAAGTTTTTTTCCTGTCACTTTGATTTTATCAATATTTTCTACAAGTATAAAATCTCATGCATCCCAAAAATCAGCATAATATGCCTTATGTTTACCCAAAAGCAAATTTGCAATATCTACTGCCAATCTTCCAAGTACTTTTCCATTTGCATCAATTCTCCACCATTTTCTATCTTTGTCCATATCAGCTGGTTTGACTCGGAGCGTCTTGTTTAAGTCTTTTTTTGTAAATTCCATGATTAAAATTTCAAATAATTAAATGAAGTTAAATAACTATAGATGGGATAGGTACTCTTACTTCTCCGTCTATAATAATTTAAGTAATATTTTTTGAACACCATCACCGACTCTAAAACCTAATTTATAGTCAGCTACAAAACTTGAAGTAGATCAAGATTCTATATATTTTGGCAAAAGGATATTCAATACTTTTTTTCCCTCAGCCTCACCATAGATTTTAGATTTTATATATCTGATACTTTCTCTTTTTGCATCTTTTTCACTGAGTTTTTTATTCATTTTCACGAGATTAGCAAAAAAAGAATCAATCTCAGATTTGAGTACTTTAGCTCTTTTTGGAGTAGTAGTCGTTTTCCCATTTTTTATCAAATTGGTCAACAACTGTCTCACAAATACGTGTCTTTTTTTGGCTCCTGTATCTAATTCGAGCATTTTATTGTCCTTATGTCTCATGGTACCAAACTATAATATAATTAAAATAATTTATCCTATCAAAGCTTTGTCTATATTTGCTAGTGCACTATTGATCTCATCAATAGCTTTTCTACCTACTCATTTCATAAGTAAAAGCTCACCTTTCTTTTTCTTTTCAAGATCTTCCACATATAAAATACTATTTTTGATTAATGCATTTCTTGTTCTTTCACTGAGAGGAAGTGCATCAATAGGCATTGTTTTTATGCTAGCTTCTTCATGAAATTTATCTTGTATTCTATCAAGGTCTTCAAGATCAACTAGAAATGATCTATCAATATATATAGTATCAAAGATAAACAATTTAGCATATGAAGCTAATACTTCTCCAGCAAACATAATGATTTCCTTTGGAGAAATGCCTTTAAACCATGATCTAATCTCTATTACTAAGAGATCTTTTGTTGATCAAGTAAAATCTTCAATCACTTCTTCTACATCATATTTGACATAATCAATAACTTTAAATTCATTGTCAATCAATAAAATATTAGCATCTATTTCTTCATCTTTCCTATCACGACTTCTAAGATAATCAATACTATAATATCCATATCATTTTTCTATCCTAATATCCACATTAAGTTCAATTGCTGGATCAGTAATTTCAAAAAGTTCTATATCATTATTGAGCAGTTCTATACCTGCAGGTAGTTTGATATTATTTGAAGTATAAATTCATATCCCTGAAAATCTTTGAGAAATCCACTGAATATTGTCAGCTTTTTCATCTACTTTGAAACGAAGTGTTTTAAAGTTGAGCATCATATCAATAACACTTTCTTTCACTCCATCTATCACATGATATTCATGATTTACTCATTTAATTTTAAGTCATGTAATCGCTCCTCCGACACTATATCACAAAATAATCCTTCTCAATGCATTTCCAAGTGTTTGTCAAAATCCTCTAGGTAAATGTTTTACTTCAAACTTAGTAGTTCTATCGTCTACATTTGACACAATAATTTTTGGGGCTCAGATGAATTTTTGTATATCCAGCATGTAGAGTAATAAAGAGTAAAAATTTTTTGTTTTATGATGTATAGTAATAGTGAAGTAATCGAAAGACTATGCTCTCGCATAAAATTCAATCACTTTCAAAAGATCTGCAGGTATTCCTAACTCTCCAACTTGAGGATCATTAAGCATTTCTACAGTATTTGATGATTTATCTAATTTTACCCATGAAGGTATTTTTCATTTACTTTCTGTAGCATTTTGACTATAAAGTGTAGAATTTTTTAGTTTTTCTTTGAGAGTAATTTTGTCTCCAATAGCGACAAAAGAAGAAGGTATATTATGTTTTTTTCCATTCAATAAAAAATGTCCGTGATTGACCATCTGTCTTGCTTGCATCATAGTTTTTGCTAGTCATGATCTATAAACAACAGAATCCATTCTTCTCTCCAAAAACTGAAAAAGTGCAGTATCATGAGTTATATTCTTATTTTTAGCATATTTTGCAGCAGTTTCTTTAACAAGCCTTACAAATTGTCTCTCTGACAACATATACATTCTTTTGAGTACTTGTTTATTTCTCAAAAGTTTTCCAT
>CAYRIQ010000031.1:6464-7113 GCA_964424505.1 uncultured Candidatus Peribacteria bacterium
GAAGATCTTTGCATGTTACCACCGTGTTGTCCAGGCAAGCTTCTATTTTTTTTCACGTTATATTTTTTGGATCAAAACAGATCTACTTGTTCTCTTCTACATAATTTAAACTTAGGTCCTGTATATCTCATTAAATGATAAATTTACAATTTAAAAACTACACTATATTATAAAAATTAAATTCTCTTTTTCCTTTTTCCTTTACATCCTCAAAACTGAATAGCGGTATTTTCTTTGATATACTTAATATCTATAAGTCCAATCTCGTTAATAGCTTTAAATACCCCATCTCTTGCTAATCCTACTCCTCTAAAAATAACACCTATTTCCTTGAGTCCAATTCCCTGAGCTTCTTTCAATATTTGTTTAGTCAAAGTTTCAGCAGCATAAGGTGTGCTTTTTTTGCTTCCTTTATATCAGAGTTTTCAAGTTCATCATCAGAGAACTTTATTGCCATTATCATCTACCAAGGTAAGAATAGTATTATTGTCAGTAGTATGTACGTGAAGAATTCAGCTATCCAATTTGATATCCTTTTTCTTTTTTGGAGTAGCGGTTTTTGCTTTTGTAGGTGTAGCCATCTAATAAACAATGATAAATTATAAAATATTGAATTGAGCTATTGAAATGTGGAAATGTGGAAACATTA
>CAYRIQ010000031.1:7123-8802 GCA_964424505.1 uncultured Candidatus Peribacteria bacterium
TTTTCAACGTTTCAATCTTTCTATCTTTCAATTATTTTTTAAGTACTGGTCTTACCTTTGATCTTCCAAGAAGTTTTTTTGCAGTTCTACCATTTTTTCTAGTCAACTGTCCTCTGACAGGCAATCAAAGATTATGTCTCATCCCTCTATAGCATTTGATTTCTTTAAGTCTTTTGATAGCAAAAGCTATTTCTCTTTTGAGATCATTTTCAAGAATATATTTTTGAATTTGTTCAAGAATTTTCTTTTGTTCTTCTTCTGAAATATCTTTTACCTTTTTAAGGTAATCAATTTGAGCATTTACGAGAATAGTCTTTGATCTTTTAAGTCAAATACCATATACAGAAGTGAGTCATATCCAAATAGACTTATTTTCTGGTAAAACGTGTCCTGATAATCTAAACATGCGGATTAAAAACAATAAATAAAATTATCCTTGTCTTGCTTTGTGTCTAGGATTTTTTTTGCATACTACATAGAGTATCCCTTTTCTTTTGACTATTTGACAGTACATACACCTTTTGTGAAGAGAAGATTTAACTTTCATCTTTAATAGCAATTAATGGTAAATAATTATTTTTTATAGTCATTATATCTAAAGATAATACGTCATTGACTCATATCATACTGATTAATTTCAAGTTTTACTCGATCTCACGAAATGATAGAAATATTTGATTGGCTCATTCTTCATGATTTTTTACAACGCACAAGAGTATCCACATCTTTGAGTTTCACCTTAAAAAATCATGCAGGTAAAACTTCGAGAACTTCTCCATCTCGTTCCAAAACTCATTCTTTACCCATTAATGTCGATTTGTTTAATGTGTAAAAGTGATTGATATGGTCTAAATCCAATCGTTCTTTGATATCTATTTTTTCTTTTAAATTTAATAACTCTAATTTTTTCTCATTTTTGATTTTTGGTTACTGTACATTCAACTTTTGCGTTAGTAATATATGGAGTACCGATAATTACCTTATCAGCTTTATCATCAAAGGCCAATAATACAGTATCAATAACCATTTTTTCTCCTTCATCCAAATTTACATTATCAACGGTGATAGTGTCTCCTTCTTGTACAATATATTGATGTCCTTTGAGTTCTACAACAGCATACATAGCTAATTAACAATTAATAATTAAAAATATCGCTTCAACGTAAAATCGTTTAAACGATTTTTCATAATTGAGCAAGCGTATTATATTTTTTCTTGTTTTGTCTATATGCACTAGAGACAATAGCTTTAAGTCTTCTATATCTTCTTGCACCAGGAAACTTAAAAGAAACAAATTTTCTATATCGTTTTGTATTATAATGTTTTTGCTTTTTAGCTTTATCTAAGATGTGAGATGCCCGAAGCTCTTTTTTATAGAAAGATATCATCCTTTCGTTGGTGTTGAGATCTCAGGTTCTTCGTATAGTAAATCCCATTAATAAAAAATTGATAAATAAAAAAAGTTTTTAGCCGTGTGAATATATAAATATTCCATCAAAATGCAAGACTTTTTTATGTTTTTTTGTCTTGTTGATTATTCATTTCGACGTCTAAAGTATATGTCTATATGCCCGGAGCCGGAATCGAACCGGCACGATATTACTACCGCAGGATTTTAAGTCCTGTGCGTCTACCAATTCCGCCATCCGGGCAGAACATTAATCGAAGAATAAAGCGAG
>CAYRIQ010000032.1:0-8413 GCA_964424505.1 uncultured Candidatus Peribacteria bacterium
GCCGAGGGTCTTCCTGTTTTTCCGCCCCGGTAAACCGAGGGTAAACGAGTGCGGATATCTTATAGTAACAATTGCTTGTTAACTATTTAACAAGAATCTTTTTAGCAGATCCAAATTGAGCACTTATAGCTGTAGAATCTACATTAGTTGTATAACCAATAGAAGACACAGATACATTGTAACTTGGAGTGTTAATAGATCCTGAAAGAGTTGAAGATACTGTAAGTGTAGTAGCTCCAGCTGTTACTTCTTTAGTCAAAGCAATAGAAATTGAAGCATCACCATTAGCATTTCCAGATCCTAGAACTGTACCAGCATCATCTTTAACTGTTACTTTTGTAAGACCACCATTGTTACCATCAATAGCAAATGTTATGTTACTCAAAGTAGCTTTAGCTGTAACACCACCACTAGTTTGGTTAGAACCAATAGCTGCGTTGATAGTAAGATCTGCTGATGCAGTACCGATACTTGCAACTGCAGGAAGTATAGTTACAGGCACGATAGTAAATGTCTTAGTTGAAGTGGCAAGAGTACCACCAACAGTTACATCATCACCTGAATCTTTACCTTTCATTTCAGACAATACAATAGAAGAAACTACTCATGTATTTAATGTAGATCAACCATCTTCATTGATAGTCTTAGTAACAACCTTAACTAATAACGGAGTTGTAGCTAATAAAGTATCAAAATTTAAATCTTCAAATGTAGCAATAGTTCCTGTACTATTCCAAGTAGGATTAGATGCAACAACTACTCCATTGTAAACTAATTGTAGGTCAAGCAATGAATTGTCAATATCTGCTCTACTTAATGTTACAACAGCTTTTCATACATTAACTGCTTCATATTTTGAATATAAGCTATATTCAGCAACAGTTTCTGTAGTTCCAGCAAGAACATTCTTGTTATATTTGTTGTTGTCAGCTGTAGCTTCATAAGCAGCTACGATTTCACCAGCATCAGATACAGTGATTGTTCTACCAGTAATAGAATTAGAAACAGATACTGTATTTCTGTATTCTGTAGTATCTTCAGCTTCTACACCACCACTATTAAGTGTCACAGCAAATCCTGTAACTGTAGGATTGAGTTGAACATCAAGTTTAAGTGTAAGTTCTGCAGTAGCAGCAGAAGCAATAAGGAAATCTTCGTCAACTACGATATTTCCACTATTTACTGTAGCTGAGTATGCAGTTGTACCATTATACAAAGTTGCACCAGCAATAGTATTTGAATTGAATGGAGTAGTGAAAGTTAATTTTTTAATCTTTACCCCATATGCAGCACCAGCCTTAAGTTTAAATTTAAGAGTTTCTACACCATTTGTTCCTTCAGCAACAGTTTTGTTACCCAAAGCAACATCAGTCAATGTCATGCTAGCATCTTTACCATTCATCAAAGACCAAGTCAATGATGAAGGAGAAAGATCAGTAACATTGTTTTCATCAGTAGATTCTTGTACTAAGAAAGAAGATGTAGTAGTAGTATTTAAACTCATTCTGAATGTAGTATTATCCATACCTGTATCTATAGTATCAGCATATACATATACTGTTAATTTAGATCCAATAGATTTTTCAAGACTAGTTTCAGTCCAAAGTGTTTTAGCACCATTAGCTGTCAAATCTATAGCAGAAGCTGAAGCAGAACCAAGTCTAACTTTAATTGAGTCGAGTTTAGTCACATCACCTGTGATAGCTAGACCAAGAGTAGACAATTTAAGTGCTTCACCAGCATTGTTTACAATTTCCAAAGCTCCTAAGAATTGATCTTTCTTATTTCCTACCAAGTCAGTAGAAGGAGGATTGATTCTGTTTACTGTAACTCTACCAGCTGATACAGTAACTGTATCCATAGCATTTCAAGCTAAATTAATTTTAGCACCTTGATTATGTTTTAAACCAATAGCTACGATATCCATAGCATTTTCGAGAGTAAACATAACTGTTTTTCCAGCTCCACCAATTATATCAGCTTTTACTGTAAATGTAGGTGTTCTACCTTCTAGGATTTTATATCCATTAGCAATTGTGAAAGGAAGATATTTTCCTACCAATTTAGGTGTAGTAGCAATTGTAGTTCCATCTACTACCAATTTGAAATTTTCAAGATCAGTAGATTCATCAATAGATCCTCCATTTTCTTTAAATGTAATTGCATTTAAAACAATGTCTTGATCATTTGAAGAAGGATTATTTAATGTGAATTCCCAAAGATCAGCAGCTTTTGCTCATAATTTTGGAGCATCTGAAGTAGATCCATCATCTGCAGTCAATGTAGCAGCAGCAGTAGTAACTACTTTATATGTAGCAGAAGTTAGATTATCAGCAAGATTTACATCTTTTGCTGTAGATCCAATACCCTTAACTGTTATGTTAAATTGATCTGTATTTGAAACAATTCCCAACATTACATGAACAGCAAATTCAACTGTTTCACCAGCTTTCATTTGGTATCCGTTTGTAATAGTCAATGTAGCTTCATCAGATGAAGAACTAAAGTTTGCAACTTTAGATATTCTTCCACCATTTAAGAATAATGCTGCAGAAGGAACATTTGTAGCTGTGAAATATCCAGCTCTCTTGATAACAACATTATCGAGTCTGATATCTTCACTAGCAGTGAATTTGTAAGTAGCTACAGCCAAAGAAGAAACTCCATAAGGAACATCCCCTCCTACTGAAGACCTCAAAGAAACATCTAAGTTTCCGTTTGTATTAACTTCTGTAGTCTTACATTCAGTTGGACAAGTATCCAAACCTAATGAACAAGACAATACATTTTCTGGAGTAGAACAAACTGCAGGAGTTGTTCCTTCGTCTGATCTTTGCATCATAAGCATTACATATCCTCTTACTTCTGGAGCATTTGGATTTGAAATGTTAGTCATGATACCAGCGTCTTTAAGAGCTTTTAAGTGTTCTGCATAGTATGGATTTGTATCTACATTATATGCATCACCATAAAGTACTCTAGAAAGAACTGTTCCAAATTGAGCTCTAGTAACGATACCGTTTGGATTGAAGGCAGTTATACCAACACCCATAAGACCCATTTGGCAAGCTTCTTTGATGTATCCTTGCAATTCTTCTGTTTGATTTGCAACATCAGTGAAGTTACATTCTTTTGAAGTATCAGCAGTCAATGATTTTACTTCTTTAGCGAAGTTAACCATCATTTTTGCCATGTGTGATCTTTTAAGTTGACCATACATATCAGCATTTTCTATAGAAGATTGTGTAGTTACACCCATTCCGTAGGCATAATCGTACGCACCTTGTAATTCATCACTGTAACTAGCAGCTCCAAGAACTGTTGTAGGTACAGATGATGCAAGCATAGCTATGATAGCCAAGCTAGCAAACAATTTCTTAAAATTTTTCATGTACTAATAAAATACAATATAAAAGGTTGTTTTGGCTCACAGCCAAATTAGGATGTAATATATCGTATATTGAATCCTTCTCAAATATACGAAGATGTTCCGTGTCTCCACACGGTAACTTTCTTTTACATTAATAATCCGTATGACAAATACAAGACAATTTTAGACAGTCTATGCTAACAGCTAAAACGTAGTCTAAAACTCTCATAACACAATAAAGATGCAAAACAATACTCTTTAATGTAGATTACTTTGTCAATCTACCGAAATCATCAGTTATACTCTTCTGAAATCAGTTGTTTTAGATCATTAAAGATCACATCCATCTAGTGACGTATACGAATAATTGTCTATTTTGTGACAACCTTTTGTTAGCACTCTTATAGCCAAACAACGAAACAATTGGCTTTATAACTAGCTCATTGTCCCTAGTCCCTAGCCCCTAAATCATATGCCGTTTTTATATAAAATATGTGTAGTGTGTCTACTTCGTATTCACGTCACGTCATTCCCACGAAAGCAGGAGCACGTCATTCTCGCGAAAGCGGGAATCCATCTTGCTTCATTACCTCATTCCCACCGTTTGTCTTCACGTCATTCCCACGAAAGCAGGAGCACGTCATTCCCACGAAAGCGGGAATCCACCTTTTAACATTTTTCTATCAAAAATGCCAATAAAATGTTAAAAAATACCAGTTCTAAACCTGTCTATATTGTCTATATCATTATTTTTTTATTTTTTATAATATTTTTTATATTTTTTTTATTGTATTGTTTTATTTTTTATTGTTTTTTTATTGTATTATTTTATTTTTTATTGTTTTTTCTATGTATATTTCCCTCCCCTCTGTACCTCATTCCGGCGCTCCGGATTGCGGCCGGAACTCATTCCGGCAGCCTGCCCCACAGAACTGCGTGGGCTCCGGATTGCGGCCGGAACCTAAACGCCAAGCAACGAAAAAGCCTATACAAATAAGTAGTACTACATACTTGAATCGTAATCAAGTAACTGTCAAATAAAGTCCATACTGCGAAAGAAGTTCAGAAATTTTATATATATATTGTACAAAAATATTTTCAATCCACAAAATCCAGTCCCATCTCAGCCAAGAATAGACCCAAATACTTATGAAGCCGTAGATCATCACAAATGGCACAATCGGCAACACAAAAAGGTTTCCAATAATTCCTAAGATATTTATCTTGCCCATAAAAAATATAATAATTGGAAATATTCCGATACTCGCTCAAATACTAGGTGATATATAACTTTTATAGATATATTGCAATCACTTTTTTAACCAAAGAATGGGATGCGAAACTTGGGACTTGTCCCTGGTTCCTTGTCACTCATCACTCGTCATTGCGATTATGCCAATAATTGCACTATATGACAACAAAAAACCAGTATCGTATACCAAAAAATATGGATTAATTATCAGCATAATCAATGCACTTATAGACAATACTCTCCAAATATTGATCTCTCTTCCTCGAAATATAGCCAGCATATTTATACCTCACATCAGTACTGCACGAAACACGCTTGAATCTAAACCACAAATGAGACTATATCCTACTATGGTACATAAAATCACTCCAAGCCTGACGTAAAAAGGGATAAAAAACAATATACACTGCAAAAATACCACTATCATCAAAATATTTCATCCGCTTACTGCCACCAAATGCACGAGTCATGAATCTATAAAATTTTGATATTCTGATTCTGGTATCTGCGATTTATCTCCTATCAACATCCCCAATATCAATCCCGAAATGCGATTTTTTCCATAGGACTCAATAACTTTTTCTTGTATACTTTTCTTAGCTTGTTTGATTAGTGAAACGGATGGAATGGGAGTAGAAGGATTGGCCTGTCTTCACACCCCTATATATACCTCATTCCGGCAGCCTGCCCCGCAGAACTGCGTGGGCCCCGGATTGCGGCCGGAACTCATTCCGGCAGCTTGCCCCGCAGAACTGCGTGGGTCAAGTGTTGCAGCTGGAACTCACACCTGTGTGCCTCATTCCGGCGCCCTTCACACCTCTGTTCCTCATTCCCGCGAAAGCGGGAATCCAATTTGCTCTTTAGACCCCTTTATCACTATCGAATTATCCTCATATATCGTTCCCTTCCATCCTTTCATCTTCATCCATTTCGCAAAATCGAAAGATCCAGAAAATAAAGGAATATCAAATGTCGATGAAGAAATTGTTCGATATCATCACCCCTCTATTTTAGAGGGGGCAGGGGGAGTAATTCTTCCTACTATCCATAGCTGATCTCCGATAGAGTATTCTTTTTTGGAATAGAGAAGATACTCATTATTCTGATATTTAAAGACATATTTCCCCTTACTAGAGATATCCTCTATTATTCACATTCAGATTAATGTTCAATTTACTTGTATATTTAGGTAATTCCCATTGTTTCCAACGTCATCCTCACGTCATTCCCGTTGTTTGTCTTCACGTCATTCCGCTTCATTACGTCATTCCCGCGAAAGCCGGAATCCATCTTGCTTCATTACCTCATCCCCATTGTTCGTCATTCCCGATCTGATCGGGAATCCATCTTGCTTCATTACCTCATTCCCGCGAAAGCCGGAATCCATACCTCCATAATATCTCCACTCCTTCACCACAAATGTAGACATCGCCAAGACAAATGACAACAAAATTATTCCTATCAATTTTTTCGAAAGTATTTTTTTCTTACGTATTGTCTGATATATCAACAATATAACACCTATAAGCAAAACAGAAATACCAGCGATTGAAATATTTTCAAATATCGTAAAAATTAAAGTAAATACTAGGAAAAATAGTAAAAACATATGTTTTGATTTACAAACTAAATAAATATAACTTTTTTAATCTAATATTCACCCCTGTTCCTCATTCCGGCGTCCCGGATTGCAGCCGGAACTCATTCCGGCAGTTTGCCCCGCAGAACTGCGTGGGCCCCGGATTGCGGCCGGTCCTCATTCCTGTGCTAAGGTTTGGCCGGTCCTCATTCCGGCGCCAAGTATTGCAGCCGGTCTTCATTCCGGTATCCCACCCCCCTGTGTTCCTCATTCCGGCGCCCCAGATTGCAGCCGGAATCCATACTAGTTAGACTCATGATACAGATTTTCCCATTTCTGATTATCTTTTTCTATTAAACGTATTTTCCATTCTCTTTTCCATTTTTTCAATTGTTTTTCCCTTGCTATAGCATCCACTAGCAAAGAATATTTTTCATAATATACCAACGTTTTCACACCATATTTCTTAGTAAATCATTCATATATTCATTGGTTATGTTGCCAAATTCTCTTTCATAAATATTTAGTGACACCTATATACAAAGTACCATTTTTTTTACTTGCTAATATATACACAAAAGATTCCATGGATAGATTACCATAGCTAATAAATATTTTTAGTCTTGGATTCCGGCCGCAATTTCTTAGGGCCGGAATGAGGCCGAGACAGTGTAAAATTATTTTGTAGGGTTAGGAGGGATTTGCGACTAAAACCTAGTTCTTTTTACATCGTTCCTGGTTCCTAGTCCCTGATATTATAAGTTTATTTATCTTATCAGCATACGGAATAGCCACAATTGTCTTTTGATAAAGCTTTAGTGGCAAGAGAAAATGTAGTCTGGCACCTATTCCTCCATCAGCATAAAAAAACAAAGAAAGTGATTCAGATAAAGATTTTTTAGTTCGATCATAGAATTCAAGATCAGAAATATATTTTTTTATAAAAAAGAAACAATTTTTATCATCATTCATATCACAAGGAAAAAATATTTTTTTATGATTTGGATATTGCTCACAAAATTTGAGAATTTTTTGGATATTTTCTGTGTCTACTGACTGTCTATTGATATTGATGAGTATATAGGGATTTAGTCCTCATTCCTTTCACCTAGTTCCTGGGTTCTTGTATCAAAGTATAATCTCTTGAGCAAAATCTTGGTATAATGCTGTATTTTCATGATTTCGTTTTTTAGCAATAGTATACGACTCTCTATCTCTCACAATAATTTTTTCTGCTCTTGGTAAAAGATATTTATACAACATTTCTGTCAGTGAATTACGTGCTTTTCCTATTCCACCAAGAAGAATAAATTGTCATTTTTTGACACTATAATTGAAAAGTAAAGGAATATTTCGTCCATCATGAGGAAATGACCTTTCGTCAGAAAGTACTTCTCATCCACCAAAAAATTTGAATACTTTTTTATATTTTCCTATTCCCAAAAAATTAATCACATGAGTTATTATTTTGTATTTATGTTGTTTTACATTGACCACTTTTATGCTCTTTAGTTGTTTTTCGGTCAGTACCCCTTGATAATTTTCCCAGATTCGATCTTCCATCCATGATACATTTCCTACTTCTACAAAGAGTTTAGTGAGAGGATATTTTGTAAACAACTGTTTGACTACTCCAAAAAATAAGAGTTCATCTCCAAAATTTTTATATCCATAATATCCCCTCAAATACCCTTCCATAAACATATAGACAAATAAAATATATTTGGGACATGGGACTTGTTCCTCGTACCTTGTCCCTTTCTTCTATTCATTAGTTTTCTTTTCTTCTGTCTTCTTCTCATTAGCATTTATACTCTTGACGAATGCCATAAGCATTTTAGTAATATGCCAAGTAATGTCATAAAGTGTTTTAAATTCTTCTTGCGTAATGCATCATACTTCTAGTAACATATAAAGCATTGATCTAATTTGACTTGTTCATCATTTCGCTTCAATAAACGCTACTTTAATATCTTTATTGTTTCTTTTTTCAAATCCTTCTGCAATTTGATTCATGATAACAATACTTGTTTTGATTATCATATCTTTTAGTCAGTATTCTTTGCAATTTTTGGAAACAGTATAGAGTTTTGTTGTTAATTCCTTAGCCTTTTGCCAAGCGATAAGATCTTCAAATTTTTCTATTTTCATAGTAAATAATTAATAATAAAATAAAAGAGATATTATAACCATCCCAGCGTACGTCATTCCC
>CAYRIQ010000033.1:0-8367 GCA_964424505.1 uncultured Candidatus Peribacteria bacterium
AAAATATCGTCTATGTTCACTTATAAAAGTGTAACCTTGATTCTGCAACAGAATATTTTTCGCCCCCTTTCGCTCTTCGAGCAATTTTTAACCAACAAACCAAAATCCTTTCCAAAATCTTGCAAACAACGAAGAAAAGAATACTTTTGACGTAGATAAAAAACTATACGTACCCTCGCAATGCTCGGTTGCACAACAACCACTACACGACATACAAAGTTCATCGTGCGAGTCGCAAACGTTATGAGACATACTCGGGAGCTATCTAAAAAATTTCGGGGGTGTTTTGCCCTTATGGGGCAATCTTCCTTTGAAAAAGGAAGCGAAAGGGATATAGTTCAACTTGATTTAATTTTTAATTTCAAAATATGAAAAAATTTCTTCTAATCTTATTGATTATCATCATCTTACTTTGAGGATGATTTTCTTATTTTTATTTTAATCCACAACTTCCACTTTCACAGAAAGTATTGTCTATAGTTGGAATTAAAACAGCTCCTGGTAAAGTTGCTCAAATCGCCAATTCTGCTTCTGTATTTTGCGAACAAAATAGCGGAACAGTTGAAGTCATACAAGTATATGGTGGACAATTCGGATTATGCCATTTTTCCAATGGAAATATCTGTGAAGAACAAGCATATATGAAAGGATATTGTTTAAACACAGGACATTTAGGAATTCTCAATTCAAGCAGTTATTTTATAGCCAAAGATGAATACAATCTAGATACTGCATATTTTTTACAGATAAATAATTTACAGAAAAAAATAGAATGAGCTGATGTTGCTACATTTATAATCTTGAGCGATATCTACGCAAAAGATAAGAACAATGTGTATTATGGTATAAATATACTATCATGAGCTGATCCCATTACATTTATTGTTACGACAAGCGGAGATCAAATAATCGGTAAAGACAAAAACGATATTTATATGAATTGAATAAACTCACAAGAATATCAACAGCTTCAAGATGAGAAAGCGCAATATCCTACTGAAGAAGAAAGGAAACAATTTACAGAAGATAGAATGTTAATTGAAAAATATTATAAGGCCATAAACAATAAGGATTTTGAAACTGCTTTTTCATTGATAATCAACAGTAAAACAACACTAGATCAACTTAAAAGCAAATACCAGAATGTCGATAAGATGATAATATATGATATCTGGGATTCAACAAAATGACCAGAAAGAACATATACATTTTACATATATTACACGGAAAAGAATTCAACGGAATCCACTACCTATGAAGTAACGAAAAGAATTATTGATGGTAAACTGGAGAACATATCATCGAAAGTAAGACCAACCGCAGTACCGGAAGAGTTTTCTCTTAATGATAGTAAATATCAGATTTTCTATCTTACATCCTCCAATATGCTTGATTATTTTGTGGATTTTACAGCTCCCACAGGAAAAGAATTCGATGGTATAATCAGCAGTAGCGATCCTGATTGTACTTTAAATACTCAAGACCCAAATATTTCCCAAAATAAGAAATACCAGGAAAAACTGATATATTTCCGCAATCTCTTTACAAAATACACTAACTCAGATCAAATGAAAGTATATCTTATCAAAGACAAAACACTGTTATATTGAAAAAGCAAAGACAGTGGGCTTGTAGAAGAAGCTGGAGAATGAATGAGAATATTTATCATGCCAAACAAAGCAGGATACACTAATAAAGATACTTTCATCGCAGATTTTGGAGAACATTGTTGAATTAGTGGAATGTTCCCTTTTGCTATCTCACAAAAATATTTGGTCTTTATAGACAGTTGTTACTGTTGAGTAGCTTGCCCATTATGATGTGAAACTATAAGTGAAAAAATAGGTAATGTTTTACAATTGAAATAAAAAAAACACCCCCTAAAAAGAAAAATATATGCTGACTTTTGGATAAGATACACGAGTACGCAAGCCTCACTTCGTTCGGTTACACAACAGCCGATACACGACATATGGATTTGTCCTTTAAATTGAAAATAAAAGTTGAAAATACGGTGGATGACTTTTGGATAAAATTTTAGCAACTTACATAAAGCCATGGATATAGTAACAACAATCAAAAACTATGTTGAAAATGAATGCAAAAAACCAAGCAGCAAATATGGTTATGAACCTTTTCCATTTCATTTTGTTCCTATGGTCAATTATGCGGAAAAACTTTCTGATGAATTATGAGGAGACAAAGAAGTAATTTTAATAGCAGCTTGGTTGCACGATATTTGATCGATAATTCATGGTCGTGAAGGCCATCATATTACCGGAGCAAAAATTGCTGAAGAAAAATTAATGGAACTTAAATATCCCATAAAAAAAATAGAATTAGTTAAAAACTGTATTCTAAATCATAGATGATCTCAACAAAATTGAAGAAGCAGCATTGAAGAACAAATTATTACTGAAGCAGATGTAATGAGTAATTTCGATAATATTTCAGGGATATTCAACGCTGCTTTTGTATATGAAAATATGACACAAAGTGAAGCAAAAGACTCTGTAAAACAGAAATTAGAAAGGAAGTGGAAGCAACTTCATTTTGAAAAATCAAAAGAAATTATTAGACCAAAATATGAAGCAGCTATGTTGTTATTATCATAGATTCGAGATGCTTTTATCCAAAAAAAATAAAATATTAATGGTTATGGTGGGCATAGACAAATCTATACATAAAGGCTTCGCCTCGTGCAACACTTGCTGTCCAAAATCCTTCGTTTTACTACGGACATCAAACCAAACTGCAAACGTTATTTCCCACCAAAAATTTACTCCCACCCGCGTTTTCGATTCGCTTCACTGCACTAGCACAAAGGGATTTGTTTATTAAAAAACTCCCGTTACCGAGAGCCCACGCAGTAGACAGGTTCCTATTCCTTTGGCCTTTTCCTTTCACAAAAAAGGAGACATAATTGAATTACGCGAAACTTTTTGCAAATCTTAAATCACCATTGGTAAAATATCTAATATCTTTGATACCATAGCGTACAGCAGCAAGTCTACTAATACCTACACCAAAAGCAAATCCTGATCGCTCCGTAGCATCTACTCCTGCTTCTTTGAGCACATTGGGATGAATCATCCCAGCACCAAGGATTTCCATCCAGTTGGAAAGTTCTTTTTTTCCTGTTTCTTTATTGTAAATTTCGTATCTTACATCGATTTCAAATCCAGGTTCTACGAATGGAAAATATCAAGGTCTCATCCTTGTTTCTACGTTTTTGTGGAGTAAAGCAGAAAGAAATTTGGTTATCATTTCTTTGAAATGTGCAACACTAATATTTTTGTCGATAACTATCCCTTCCATCTGGTAAAACATGGTATCATGCGAAGCGTCCATATTTTCAAATCTATAGGTTCTTCCAGGGACTACTGCTTTGAGGGGAAGTCCATATTTTTGGATAAGATAGTTTTGCATAGATGAGGTATGGGTTCTGAGGATTAAATTTTCTCCACTAGCATCTTTGTCATTGAGATATATAGTATCATGCATTTCAGTGGCAGGATGCGTAAGCGGAATATTTACTGATTCAAAATTTTCGAATTTGGTTACTATTTCTGTACCATATTCCATGATAAACCCCATGGACTTACAAATCTCTTCAGCGTCTCTTCTGATTTCCGCAAGAATTGAATATGAACCATGGTCTGTAGTAACATCTAAGCTAATATCTACAAGATCTTTCTCAAGTTGTCCATTTATTTTGCCTACTAAAAATTCATGCTCTTTGGCTTCATACATCTCAGTCAGTTTTGTTTTTATCTCAGAAAGTTTTGCTCATCTTTCTTTTTTTTCTTCAGGAGCAAGATCAATCATGACCTTAAATTCTTCATTAAGCAATCATTTTTTACCAAGATATATTTGAAAAAAATTATCTAACTGGATCGCATCAGAGACTTTCTCCAATTCTCATAATGCATGTTTCAATTCTAGCATTTTTCCAACTAACAAACTAAATAGCAATGAAGTATAAATACAGAAATCTAATGAGAATTCAACAAGTTCTACTATTTTTATAGTATCTCTTGTCATTTCTGAGCGAAATGAATATTTATCAAAATTAGTCCATTTTTGTCAATTTTACTAATTTTGTCAATCCAAACACCTAGGTGCAATTACTTTTTTTTGCAAAATAAACTTTTTGGGGATATACTTGAGCATACAATAAGAAGAACTAAAACAGTATTATAGTTCACAACAAGTCAATTTTGACATTACCCAGTATTCATTTTTAATTAATCAGTCATTTCATTATGGACAAAAGTACTCCACTCATAGAAATAAAAAACTTAAGTCGATGATATCGAGACAATCCAGATCCATTATTCAACAATTTAAATTTGTCTTTACAAGCAAATGATTTTTTTGTACTTACCGGGCATTCCGGTACAGGTAAGACAACACTAGTCAAATTTATCATAGGTAAGCTCACTCCCCCCGAAAAAACGGTATTTTATAATGGGCAAGATATTTCCCATTTTTCGTCAGATGATATTCAAATTTTGAGAAAAAGATTGGGGATTGTTTTTCAAGATTATCAACTTTTAGAAGATTTGACCGTAAAAGAAAATATTATATATCCACTATTTTTATATGAATTAGGCGACACAATAATAGAGTCTAAGCTCAAACAAGTGATACAAAAAATCAATATCAGTCATCTACTCGACAAGCCAGTAAAATTATTAAGTGCAGGAGAAAAACAAAGAGTGGCGATTGCAAGAGCGCTTATTCACGATCCAGAATTTATAATTGCCGATGAGCCGACAGGAAATCTTGATCGAGAAAACACGCAAATGGTAGCCGATATTCTCATCAATGCCAACAAGATTGGAAATACAATTTTTTTGATTACTCATGATATACATTTACTCAATTATCTTAAAGCAAAACATACCATAAAATTGCATATTATTAAATAATGTTTTAATTTTTTACCTATATAAGTTCTTATGGCAGAGAGCAAAAAAGATATTATCAGTAAAAATATCATAGATGAAATACATACCTTAGATATTGCAGGATATCTCAAACATGAGGTAAAAGATTTTTTGAAATATTTGCATTATTACAAAATCAAAAATATTCTCCAAAATGTAGATGCGCTAAAAGAGTATCTTGTGTGTCTTGATCACCAAAACACGAGTCAAATCCACGAGCTGGAATATGAAAAAAATCCAGAAATGGAAATAGGAGATCACGACATTTATTACTATATCTCGAGTAAAGGTCTCAAAAAAATAGGAGAGCATAAACTTCATCAAAAAATATGGGAAAATGACTTTAATCTGACCTATATCATGCAAGGGATCAAATGATTTCTCGTATTAACTGCTGACGAATTTTGTAATGCTTCCCCGACAAGAATGTCAATCAACAGAATGCTTTGGCAAAAAGAGCTTCAAAATACTGGACATATAAATATCATTGAAGATAATTCAACTATAGACTAAAAAAAATGTAATATATGTCATATAATGTCAGCCATATAAGGCAGAGTAATTTGTCCCAACGGACATAATTTTTTTAAATTACACGAACATAGTGAGTATTTTAGCAAAACTCCTTGAAAATTCACAACAAAACGCTATAGTCAAAGAAGCAAAAAAACAAAGGTTTTTATAGCGTAGACAGTAGTGTGTCCGTATGATAGATTTCGATCAAAAACTCTTAGCTCTACTCGATGTAGTTATCGACAATTATATCAACAAATGAGAACCTGTTGGTTCAAAATTTTTGCATTCATTAGAAGATGCAGAATATGCTCCATCAACGCTCAGAAAATATCTCAATCTGCTTGAAAAAGCAGGCATGGTATACCAACCTTACAATAGTTCAGGGAGAGTCCCCACTGTTCAGTGACTGACTGCATATATACAAAATTATCTTGTTATTCAAGAAGATGAAAAAGAAAGTGAAGTCATCAAAGTAAGAAGTGGGCTTAAAGAATTAGTAGAAAGTATTGGTGCATTGGCAGATGGTGTAGTTGTAGGATTTTTGAGAAACGATGAATATTATTATCTCTGAATAAACAATCTTTTGAGAGATGATATGGTAGACGAATATCATACCACTAGAAGTATTATCCGTTTCATCGAAGAAAAAAGAGTCGTAAAATTTATAGATAGCAAAATCCTCAAAAAAAATCAAATTTATTACACATTTATAGAGGATCAGAATATTTTAATATCATGTTTATACACCAAAATTACCATAGAATGATATGATTGCATGCTCTGCATCATAGGTCCCACAAGAGTAAATTACAAAAAAAATTTAGCAATCTTTAAAAAAATATTACAATCTTTAGATATATAACATGACTATAATGGCAGATATTATTGAAAAAAACATAGATATTCCTATGTGAGCACACCATGAAGGAGAAAAAACAGAATATAAAAATCTACTAGCAGGTAAAGAGATTGGAGATGTAGATACTGCACAAGAACGCCATGAAGCAGATGAAATCATAAAACAACTGCAATGACCAGAAAAACAATTACCAACAGCACCAAACCAACAAAACACTTCAGTTGCACCAGAAATTTCCTCAGTCATCGAAAAGCTCAATCGTCCAGAAGCAGAAAAGGGAATAGCAAAATCATATGCCAACATAGATACCGCTATCAAAAACAGTAAAAATGAAAAAGGAATAGCAGGATTTTTTGGTAAAATATTAAATTGGATTAATCCATAATATACTTTCCATTTTTCAACGGTTCAACGTTTTCATCTTTTTAATTATTTTAGTATTTATAAAATGTCAGCAATTATACAAAGTGCTTGATGAATTATTTATTATATTGCTTCCGATGGACAACCTAGATATTTACTTATCAAAAGGCATGCTCTCAGCGGGAAGATCGAACGAGTAGCACCCAAAGGCAAATTACAAGGAAATGAAAACATACAAAAAGCAGCACTCAGAGAAGTAAGTGAGGAAACAGGCATTCCAATCAATCAAATGAAGATTAAACAACAATTGGGCATCACGCAACTCAGAAATGTTGACAATACAAAAGGACAGATGAATAAAGATGTAACCTATTTATTGATGGAATACGTCGGCAATCCAAATTTTGTCAAAATAGAACATGCCGAAGGATATATTGGTATACACAAACGATGCACTTTGAGTGAGGTATTGGCCCTTATTTATTACCAAGACATCAGAGAAATCATTAGAAAAAGTTATGCACTCATAAAAGAATGACAAAAAAATCTGGACATAAAAAAAGATTTTATACAAAAACTCGGATAGACTCGAAAAAATACGATTGAAATTTTCAAATAATTAAGTATACCTCATACAAGGAAACAAACGATTTTTATCTTATATTTCATAGACAATGGCAAAAGAACCTGTGATTTCATACCAATTTGTTGATGTGTCTGCAGATAAACAAAAAACCGTAAAATACCTAGTACAACAAAATCTTGAAGGGAAAATGGACTCATATTTCAAAAAAATACATACAAACAAAGACACCGCAGAGATTAGGATTGATTATACTATTAAACAAACCAAACAAGGTAAATATGAGGGAGATTTCAAGTTTACTTACGATGGAAAAATATTTCCCTGGTCAAATGGAGAAGGTGGATTTAAAATCATAGAAGACGTAGTAAATCACGCATTCAAACACTTTAAAGAACATTTATCAAAACAAGAAGATTAATCGTAAGCACAAACTAGACATAAACTATGACGTATAGTTGTCACTTTTATTTAGTATTCATTACATTACATGAAAAAAAATTATCTAACCAAAGAGGGATATGAACAGTTACTCCAAGAACTCAACGAGCTCAAAAAAGATAAATTACCCAAAATATTGGAGAGATTGGGAGAAGCAAAAGCTATGGGAGATCTTTCAGAAAACTTTGAATATAAATCTGCACTCGAAGACAAAGACTTGATTAATTCAAGAATTAGTGAAATAGAAAATTTGATTGATGATGTAGAGATTATAAAAGAAGAAAAAAAAAGTAAATCAGACAAAATAGTCGACTATTGATGTAAAGTAACGGTACAAATGGATGATAATGATATATATACCGTCACCGTAGTTGGTACAGGAGAGACCACCATGGAATTTGATAAAGACTTTAAAACGACAAAAAATTCTATCAAAATATCATTAGAATCACCTATGGGTATAGCCATAAAAGGCAAAAAAGCTGGAGACACCGTAAAAATGAGGCTCCACACAGAAAGAAAAGAGCTCAAAATTTTGGAAGTAAAATAATTTAGGCATAATAGAAGAAAATGTATGGCTAAAATAGACAGAAACAGTAGGAGAAAACTACTGTATCTACTGTTTTTTTATATATAACAAATAAAAAACTATA
>CAYRIQ010000034.1:0-7945 GCA_964424505.1 uncultured Candidatus Peribacteria bacterium
AATTGATAGACGAATTTCTCGGAAAATAGCCACACAAATTCTTTAATTAAACCCCCGATATGGCAAAATTGGGTGAATAATGAAGTGACAGGCTGGTAATCATCAATATCGAAATTTCATGCAGGATTTTCTCTCAGATGAGTGTTTTGCTTCGATATAATGATAATTATATGTATTTATTGAATTTTAAGTTCAATTTTCTGATATCGCAATATTAAAGATGATAGATAGTATCACGAATAGAGTTCTTTATTTACATTATACTGTAATCACATATCCCATACATAACATATTCGTAAATTTATTTCTTTTTTTTCTTTATCAGAATATGATGCCCAGTTATTATTTATCTTTTCAAATATATCTTTTATGTTCTTCATTTGATTCTCTTTGGATAAGTCGTTTATTATATCTTCATAAATTTTCTTATAATTATCGTGATTTTCTAAAAAAGAAGCTACATTATTTCATTGAGCTATTTGTTCTTTTGCATCTTTCGCAAGAATACCATCTAACACTATTTGTTGACTATATTTTTCAGATAATATAAATATAATATTAGAAAGGGCGTCTTTTATCTGTTTTGGATCATTTTTAATAAACCAAATAAGACGTTCTATTTGAAACTTTAATTGTCATTTCACTTTTAGTTTCATATCTTCGCTTATTGTTATGATATTGTTTTTGTTTCGGTATGTTTTATAAAAATCATAAAGAATATCTTCGATAGATTCTCATATATGATACTTACGTAAGTATCCCTCAGCTTTCTCAAAATCATTTTCATTAAAGTTATTCTTCAGATCTTCTAATCGCTCCAAGTCATTTCCATGAATGTGTTTTTCTTTTTTTTCTTGGAACTTGCTTAGTCCCTGTATGAATTCATCATTTGAAAGCACTTTGAATCATGCTGCTTTTGCAGCATTACTTATTGCATCTCCAATTTCTTTTTTAGAATCATCCGTCCCCCCTTTTTCTATCATGATTTATGATATAAAAATTAAAACTCTTAAAAATATTTATAACTAAAAAAAAATATAAAGCAAATTTTGTTATAATTGCTGCAATTAGGGTTACACTTTACAAAAGTATATAATATGATAAAACAAATTTTGGAGTCTATCAAATCTCCATTTTTGCGAAGCAATTTTTGTTGTTGTTACAACTGATAATTAGAGCTTTGATAGTAAGATTAAGCTAATGATGCGAAGCGTACGAAGTATGTTACACAACGTTAGCTTCTGTGCGACATAGAGTGTCGTATAGAAGCATAACATCTCTTATTTCATAAAAACTTTGATGTAGCTTATGCAGCAGCTTTTGCTGGAGCTGAATGCTCAGCAATTTTTTCTTGATAAACTGTTGGTGGGTTTGCACCGACAACTTTATCTACTACCTGTCCATCTTTCATAAAAAAAACTACAGGAATAGAGGATACTTGAAAAGTTCCTGCTAACTCTTGATTTTGATCTACGTTTACTTTGGCTATATGTACTTGTGGATACTGTTCTGCTAGTTGTTCGATAATGGGTCCAAGCATCCTGCATGGTCCACATCGTTCTGCTCGAAAATCAACGACAGAGACTCCCTTATATTCCAGAATCTCTTTTTTAAATTGCTCAGTACTTTCAATGTGAATTACGCTCATTGTATTTTGATTAAAAGATTAAAAGACTTTCTATTTTTGTTCTTGTACATACTGTTGTACTTCTAATGCTGCCATACAACCACTTGCTGCCGAAGTAATAGCTTGTCTATATTTTTTGTCGGCTACATCTCCAGCCGCAAAGACTCCTGGTATATTTGTCGCTGTATGTACTGGCATTTTTTTTGTAATGATATATCCGTCATTGTCAGTTTGGATCTGTCATCAAAGGAATTCTGTGTTTGGTCTATGCCCAATCGCATAAAATAGTCAGGAACATTCTATCATTGTTTCTTCTTGAGTTTGATTGTTGATTACTTTGAGTCCTGTAAGTGTAGATCAATTTCCTAATGCTTCTACTGCCTGTGTATATCGCATAAATTCAATTTTTTCATTGGCTTGTGCTCTAGCTTGCATGACCTCAGAAGCTCTTAATTTATCAGTCCTTACTAGGACAATTACTTTTGATGCAAAATGAGTCATGTGTTGTGCTTCTTCCATTGCGACATCACCTCATCCCACAATGACGACAGGTTTGTCTCTAAATAGCGGTAGTCCACCATCACAGATAGCACATGCAGAGATTCATTGTTGTCGATACTCTTGTTCTCCAGTAATGCCGAGACGTTTTGCAATTGCTCCTGTAGCTATAATGACTGCTTTGGTTTCAATGATTTCATTGCCACTAAATAGTTTTAATGGTTGTGAACTAAAATCTACGGCATCTATCGTCTTGGTTTCTATCCTTGTACCCATATTGATGCTTTGTTGTCTCATATGTGTCATGAGGTCTAGGCCATCGATACCTTCAGGAAATCCAGGAAAATTTTCTACTTTGCTTGTAGTGGTAAGTTGTCCTCCAGCAGCAACGCCTCCTGCCATAAATCATTCAAACATAATCGGATTGAGATTTGCTCTTGCTGCGTAAATGGCAGCTGTATGTCCTGCAGGACCTGATCCTATAATAACAAGATTTTCCATAACTTCAATAATGAAATGATAAATATATTTATGTATTTTCCATCAATTACATTGAGCTTGTAATTATTTTTGTTTTTTTTTCAATACCATGATATAGAAACGCAAATTTGCGATATTTTCCAAAGATTTATTTTTGACAATGACAATCATTTCCATATAATGAAAACTGATATAGTGTTTTAATTGTTAAAATTTCATTCTATGAAAGTTGTATATCCAAAAAATATCAAAAGAGGATTGCTTGCTGGGATGACCTTTGCTATTTGACCGTTGACTATTTCAGTTGTTCAACTTTTTGTCCTTGCACTTTGAGTTTCTCTTGCTTTGGCAACGTTTAATGGATTGGTAAAATCGTGATCCAAATTGCTTGGGATGGTATTGGCAATTGTTATTTTGCTTATTTTTATTATTATAGCATTTTTTAAAATTTCTGAATTGTCACTTATCCCTTATATTGCTAAGCAAATTAGAAATAGCTTTTTTGATACAAAAAAAAAGTTTCAAGTAAATTATGAAAAAAAAAATAACCTCGATATTATCCTACAAGAGTCCAAAACAAAAGAAGAAAAACAAATTATTGAGCAAAAATCAAATATATTTAATGAACAATCTCTAACAGATATAGAAAAAAAATGATTGATTTAATCTTTTTGTGATAAGTATGTCTTTTTCTGTCCCGTGAATGTGGATCAGTTTATTTTTATTAGTTTTTTTTGTAGTATTGTTTTTTGTAAATCAGAAACCTAAATTTTTACTTCCGATGCATTACCTTAAAAAAAAACTGTGGTTTTTTTATATTTTTTTGGTGGCGATATCGGTTGGTAGCGTTATATTGCTCCCTTTACAACTTTCTTTCGTGAGTGATAAACAGGTTGTCATAAATAAAAACATACCTATACAAATACTTTTTGATGTTTCATTGTCTATGTCATCTACTGATATCCAACCAAGTAGATTTTCTGCTGCAAAAACATCTTTAATCTCACTTATTCATCAGCTGGATGGCTATGCTATTTCACTTATTGCATTTTCATGAAAACCATTTATTTCAATCCCATTTTCAACTTCATCACCTGCAATTATCTCTAAACTCACTTCTCTAAATCTTGGTGACTTCCCACCTGTTAAGGATTTTTTGTGAACTGCTCTCTGAGATGCAATGCTTCTTGCTGTCCAAAATTTGCAACAATTTTCTCAACAAAAAACATATACCCCTTGAATTGTTGTATTGATGACTGATGGTGATTCTAATGTTTGATTTGATCCGACACAAATTATTGATTATTATCAAAAACTTCATATGCCTCTTTTTGTTTTGGGTGTCGGTCAAGAAAATTATCTTATTGGTCGTGATACTTGGGATGACAGCGTGATGACTGATATTAATATTGATTTACTTCAACACCTTGCTGACAAAACTTGAGGAAAGTTTTATAGAGTACTTGGCAATACCTCATTTGATCAATTTTTGAGTGATTTCTATCAACATATCGTTGCACAACAACAACCAATGATTAAAAATATTTTTTGGAAACTCAATGACGTTTTACTCTATATTCTTGTTGTCGCTCTCTTTGGACTTTTGGGTTTTTTGTCTTTGTCTTTGTGGTCTACAAATAAAAATACTCTATGAAAATTTGAAAAATAATTATATTTGTATATACTTAGAGATATGAAAAAGTATTTTTAGTTTTAACGGTTGTAGAGATGAAAAAAATTGTACTACTTTTGGTGGCTTTCTCATTTTTATGTCCTATGTTTGGCTTTACGCAAAATGATAATCGATGAAACTATGGGAGTAATCCTATCCAAATATTGGATAATGTTGTCAGTGAAGCTAATGATGAATATAAAATACAACAAACTGCCCTTGATGCTATCACAGATAAACAGTGAGCGTATTCTAGCCAGTATAAAATAGCAAATACTTTGGATTGGTTGAGAAATAATATCAATCCTTACTTGCAATGGGCTGTCTATATATGACTTTCTGTCGCTGTTATTTTGCTTATTTATAATTGATTTCTTATGGTGACTAATGCGATGCACAATGAATGAGATATGGCTAAAGTAAAAAAAAATATAATCAATATCGTAATTGGTGTCGTTGTCTTGACTTGATTTTACTTTATAATTAGATTGACGGTATCTATCATTACTTCAATCTTTGGTGGCTATGGCGGAGATACTGGTTTTTAATTTATATATACTATTCTATGAATACAATCAAAAAAGCATTATTACTGTTTGTGGTGTTGGTGATTGGTGGTGGGTTTAGTTATGCTGCTGCACCATCGTTCAATGATAATTTTGCTAATTATTTGACTGATGCTACTCCTGATAAGTATGGAAGAGTAGAAACTGTTTTCAATTTAGGTATCGATAGAAATCTTAGTTTGATGGACAATGTAAAAATGCTTTTTTATCCGAGTAGTGTCGCCATTACTAGTCCTAACGGTACGCTCATAGAGGCATGAGGTACCTTGTGGGTCTTTATAAGGTCTCTTTCATTTGTTGTGTTGTTTGTCTTTTTGGTGATTGTTTGAGTCAATTTTATCATCAAAGCTAAAGAACCAGACTGATCTAAAAAAGCATTTACTAGTCTTCTCTATATCTTGTATGGTGCATTTTTGATATTTGGAGTAACGTGGATTTTGGGTACGGTCTTGAATATCGGGAATATCCAATGAAGTAGTCAATTCGTAGATAAAGTTCAGAATGGATTATTTCTTCAGATATTGTCTTTTTTCAAAGTATTTGCATTTTTTGTTGCTATTGTGATGCTGGTAGTTTCGGGCTTTAAAATGATGGCTGCTATGGATAAATCTGATAAGGTCACGGTAGCTAGGAAGTGAGCTATAAATATCGTGATTGCATTGGTATTTATTAAACTCATTGATTATATTTTTTATATTGCACAAACTCCCGCATTTGGTACTAAAGTAGCTGATATGATTGTCAATGTCGCTATTGTTTTGTGATGGGTGCTTGGTTCTCTTTTTGTCCTTGCACTTTTTTATGCAGGATATCTTTTGATTGCATCATCTGGAAAAGAAGATGCTATGAAAAAAGCTAAATCAATTATCGTAAATATTTTTGTAATTTCTTTAGTGATTTTCTTATTTCTTTTGATTGTGTATCAAGTGTTCAATGAATTTGCATAGAGCGTAAATTTTTTTGCAAAGTAGGTAATGTAACAATGTTAATTTTTTGTGCATTTTTTGCTTGATTTCTTCCCCTAAAATACTATAAAATTTAACTGAGCCCGAGTACGGACTATTTTTTTCTGCCTGTTTATCGGTAAGGCAGGATTGTTTGCTCCCGTAGTTCAATTGGATAGAACGACTCTCTCCTAAGGAGTAAACACAGGTTCGACTCCTGTCGGGGGTAATAGTATTTCGTAAGGCATTGTCACATACGGTACATGTACTGTTGGCTTTGTTTTATATTATCTTTTTATTTTTTAATGTATGCTTTATTATGGCAAAAAAAGTAACACAACCTATTGAAACAGAGTCATTTAAACTTCATGACAATGATACTGGGTCTGTAGAAGTACAAATTTGACTTTTGACTGATGAAATTACCGAATTGCAAGCACATCTTGCATTGCACAAAAAAGATTTTGATGCAAAAAGATCGTTGCTCAAAAAGGTAGCAAGAAGAAGAGCTTTTCTTAAGTATCTTAAGTCCAAAAAATTGTCTACTTACAATACTATATCAAAACAAGTAAGTGTAAAAGTATAAACTCATATCTTTACTCCACGATGCATCTAGCATCTAACATCTATTTTTTATCTTTTTAACGTTTTATATTATAATGACTACTCTAACTATAGCAGAACAATTACGTTCTGGTCAAATTATTGTCCCTGTGATCAAAGAATGACACAAAATAAAATGAGTTGTGCTCAAAAAAATAGAAAATGGTATTTTGGTCGATTGTGACAACAATGCTTTTACTTGAGTTATTCTGTCCAAAGAAGTAAAAGAACTTGAGAGATCTGGATATGATTTAGATCCAGGAAGAGAAATTGAACTCGAAATCGTCAATACCAATATCAGACATGAAGATGGGCATTATATCGTATCTATCACTAAATTACTACAATACGATGTATGGAAATCTATTATGAAAAAATTTGAAGCTGATGATGTGATTACTGTCATCCCTACTGAGGCAAATCTTGGAGGTTTACTTGTAGATATGCATGGAATTAAAGGATTTGTTCCCTTGTCTCAATTGGCACCTATCCATTATCCGAGAGTCGAAGATGGTGATCAGGAAATTATTTTTGAAAAATTATTGGATCTTCTTGGAAAAGAATTAAAAGTAAGAATAATAAATATTGATGAAGATGAAAAAAGAATTGTCTTGTCAGAAAGAGAAGCACTTAAGGAAGAAAGAGAAAATATTCTCAAAGATCTTGAAGTCGGAAAAGTATATGATGGAGTCGTTAGTGGTCTTTCTTCTTATGGATTGTTTGTGACTATTGGAGGGACTGTTGAATGATTGGTACATATATCAGAAATTACTTATGGACATGTCAACAATGTCGAAAAGCTTTGAACTATTGGAGATACTATTAGTGTAAAAGTTATTGGTTTGGAAAATGGAAAGATTTCTCTTTCTAGTAAAAAACTGAAAGATGATCCGTGGACAGCGTTACCAAAACAATACAAAATTGGTGATGTTATCGAAGGTGAAGTTATTAGATTTGTGCCTTATGGAGTATTCGTTAGAGTATTTCAAGATATCAATGGATTGGTACATTTGAGTGAACTTTCTCAGAAATCTATCCAAAATCCACATGAAGTAGTAAAAATATGACAAATTATAAAGACGAAAATTATATTACTTGATCCAAAAAATAGAAAAATTTGATTGAGTATGAAAAGTATGAATGATGATAAGTTTGTTTCAGAACAAAAACTGTCTCAAAAAGCTACTGTATCACCACAAAAAGAAAGTAATGATATCCCTTTACACGATACTAATGAAACTTCATCTCCTGCAACTAAGCAATTTGAAGGTAAATGATTGGCTGGAGTGGTAAAAAAACTTTCTGAGGAAAAACTTGAAGATAAGGCAAAAAGAATTACAGAAAAGCTTGAGATGAATACGGACAAAAAAGATAAAGTAGTAGAAAAGCCAAAAAAAACAGTAGCTAAAAAAGCGACCACAAAAACTTCTAAAAAATAATTATTTTATAGGACCTAAGATACCGTACGTCTCCAGACTGCGGTATCTTTTGTTATTGATTTTTTGTATTATTTTCTTAATATGTCAATTCAAACATATATAAAATAATAAATAAA
>CAYRIQ010000035.1:0-7832 GCA_964424505.1 uncultured Candidatus Peribacteria bacterium
TTGCCCCGTATATTTCACTGCGGGGTAATGGGGAGGGATTATGGGTGGGGTAATTGTCTGTATCTATTTTCATATCAAATTGTGTTCCTTCTGATTTTCAAATCCAGTTTCTTTCTAAGTCTTTCATAGATTCTTCTCGTTTCAATGTATCGAGTCATGATAACAATCTCTCTGCATATTTTGTAATCCTCAATACTCGCTGTTTCATGGGTTTCTGCTGTACTTCGCTTCCACATCTTTCACATTTTCCATCATCAAGATCCTCATTAGCAAGTCCTGTCATACAACTTGGACATCGATTTATTGGCTTGTAGTCTACATAAGCCAATCTTTCTTGGTTGAGCATTTTTTGCAGTTCAGATTCAGATGGTGAAGTTGAAATATTGAAATATTGAAGGGTTGAAATATTTCACGATCTGAGTTTATCTTCGAGTTCAGAAATCGGTTTAGCTTTTTTTTCAGCTTCATCATAGTAATGATTGTACATCTGCAAAAATATTCGTTGCGTTCGTTTGAAATATTTTGGATCAGCAGTATTTACGGATCTACTTCGATCATAGGTAGTTCAAAACATTTCTAATTGTTTTATATAATTTTCTATATTTTGTTTTGCGACATCTTGTGGTTTCATTTTATGTTCTATTGCATAATTTTCTGTTCACAATCCAAATGTATCAAATCCCATCGGATGAAGAACATTGAATCATTCGAGCATTTTTTTTCTTGCTAACGTGTCGGTAGCAATATATCCTTTAGGATGTCAGACGTGCAATCATGCACCAGATGGATAAGGAAACATATCCAGAATATAAAATTTTGGTTTAGTGAAATCTTCTTTTACTTTGTAAAGATCGGTATCTTTCCATTTTTTTTGTCGCTTTTGACTAATATCCTTTAAATCCATAATGAAAGATGAAACAAAATAAATGATACATCAAAATCAAGGATTTGTATTGTATACAAAAAGCCATTACTTGCAAGAAAAAACTATAATATTTATTCTTCACGAAAATATTTTTTGAGTGTTTTGTTTGTATGATGCTTTTTGATTTTTTTGATAGCAAGTGTTTTGATTTGTCTACATCTTTCTTTGGTCAAGCCAAACCTTTCTCCTATCTCCTCATATGTATGAGCATCTAGTCCGTCTAGTCAAAAATAATATTGAAGTACTGTTTTTTCCTTATCAGAAAGCTTGGAAAAAAGGCGGCCAATATCATCTTTACATGATTGGAGTATAAGTTCATAATCTGGTGAAGGGAAAGATGTACTTTCTAACATATCAAGCAAATTACTTTTTTCTGAGTCATCAAGTAGTGCTGCATCATAAGAAAAAACCCTTACATCACGATCCAAACTGGTTTGGATAATATCCTCTTGTACCTCTAATGCCATCGCAATTTCTTGATGTGTAGGTGGTCTTTGATTTTCTTGTTCAAGACGTGGTATAATTTTGGTAGCTTTATATACCATATTGTTTTCATGTAAAGGGGTTCTAATAGTTTTAGCATCTTGACCAATCGCTGCTAAGATGGATTGACGAATTCGCCAAACAGCATACGAAATAAACTTAAATCATCTTGTCTCATCAAATTTTTTTGCTGCCTTGATAAGTCCATAATTGCCTTCATTGATAAGATCTGGAAGTGGAAGTCATTGATTTTGATACTGTTTAGCTACAGAGACCACAAATCGAAGGTTTGCCTTCACCAATTTTTCTAGAGCTTGCTGGTCTCAATTTTTTATTTTTTTTGCCAAATCCACTTCTTTTTGAGGAGTTATTGTTTTTTCTTTTTTTATGTCTTTAAAATATCGATCAAGCGTTCACTCACGAGAAGTTATATCTTTAATCTCTTTTGCAATTTGTAATCTCTCCATAAAATCAATAGCAAAATAAAATTTTAGTCAGTAATAAATATTTATTTAACTATAAATGTCAATACATAATAAAGTCATTTAACTGATATTTTGTAATTGGGGACTATTTTGCATTGAAAAACTGGACTTAAACTATAATAATTGGGACGTAGAAATATAGACATAGAAAAACAGTGAGAAATTACCATTTCTCTGCTTTTAGTTTTTCTACTTTTCAGGAGTTTTATAGTTATATAACTTTATGGGTAAAAAAAGAAAAAAAAATTTGGTACTCAACAAATATAAGCTTGGTATAAGTATGACTGTTTTGTGATCACTCTTTTTCTTTTCGCTTTATTTCGCAGAATGATCGCCTGTAATTATGTTTCTCAGGACATATGCAAGTATTGCATTTGGCGAAATAGGACTTTATGTATTTTTTGCTTTATGTTTTTTTGTTGGGATACTGATTATAGCCAAATGATATCTTATGAAACTCTTTATTAGACAGTTTATAGTTGTGATTGTCATTATCTCCGCAGTGATAAACTTCCCTATTATTGATGGAGATGTAGCAAAATATGAAAAATTTGGATGATATATTTCTTGGCCAGTAATCGCATTACTTCAGCTGATGTTTGGCGGAAAAGCTATTGCTACCAAAGCATTTATTATCATTTTACTGGTTCTTGCTATTGTGTGGATCCTGTATTCACTCAATTTTTCGCTCCCAAATATTAGCTTAAAAAGTGAAAATAAG
This sequence comes from uncultured Candidatus Peribacteria bacterium, assembly GCA_964424505.1. Taxonomy (GTDB): domain Bacteria; phylum Patescibacteriota; class Gracilibacteria; order Absconditabacterales; family Absconditicoccaceae; genus CAJBLF01. The sequence goes on from CAYRIQ010000035.1 coordinate 2,615, forward strand.
CCCAAAAAAGTAGAAAATAAAAGATCAAGAATAGAGTACGAAGAAGAGGAAGAAGAAGTCGAAGAAAAACCAGAATTTGGTCAGCCTGTTTCTCGTTCACTGATTAAGTCACTTATCAAAGATAAACTTCAACGCAAAATTGAAGAAAAAGAACAACAATATGAAAAAAAAGTCAAACCTACCATCAATTTTTCATGAGAAAAACCTACATTTAATATCAATACTATCGAGATAAGTCCTGATCAAACAGTAACTATTGATGAAGCTTTTTTGATGGAAAAAGCAAAAGCACTCCAAAATAAGTTGATGGAATTTAATGTTCCTATCATGATCGAATGATTTGATATCGGACCTTCCATCGTCCAAATTAGGATAAAACCTGATGAAGGGATCAGATTATCTACTATTGAATGATTGTCCAATGATATATCTTTGTCACTTAAATCTAAGTCTGTCAGGATCGTTGCTCCTATACCAGGGACCGATTGTGTCGGTATCCAATTGCCAAATCCTAAGCCTGTTATGGTCAAACTTGGTGATGTTTTGTGATCTACAGAATTTATCAATGATATGAAAAAATCAGACAACAACCTTTCACTTGGAAAAGCAATTGATGGGACTATTATCATCAAAACGCTAGAATCTATGCCACATTTGCTCGTTGCAGGGGCTACAGGTTCCGGAAAATCTGTCGGAGTAAATGACTTCATTCTTTCTCTTATGTACCAAAATACTCCGTCTGAACTTAAATTTCTCATGGTCGATCCAAAACAGGTTGAATTGGAACTCTATGCGGGACTACCTTACTTGTTGGCACCAATAGTTTTCGAGCCAGAAAAAGCACTAAAACTTCTCAAATGGACAGAACAAGAAATGGAAAGAAGATATGGAATCCTTAGAGAACAAAGGGTCAAAAACATTGATGAATACAATCAAAAAACAACAACAGAAAAAATGTTTCGTATTGTATTTGTGATTGATGAGCTTGCCTCTATGATGCTCTCCAAAGCAAAAAGAGATGTAGAAAATTGTATTACTCACATATCTGCAAAAGCTCGTGCTGTAGGTATTCATCTCATTATTGCGACTCAAAGACCGTCGGTAGACGTGATTACTGGACTTATCAAAGCAAATATCCCTACAAGAATAGCGTTTGGTACGGTTTCAGAAATCGATAGTAGAACTATTCTCGGTAGAAAATGAGCAGAGACATTGCTTGGAAAATGAGATATGTTATATATGGATCCATCGACTAAATCACCAACAAGAATTCAGGCACCGTTTATCTCTACTGATGAAATAGAAAAAGTAGTGATGACCCTAAAAAATAAATATATGTGAGGACTGACAGAAGAAGATATTTACCATCAAGATATCGTCAATATGTTGGAAAATAAATTGGAGGCTGGAGAGCATCTTTTTAGCAACAATGGTGACAATGATGATGAACTTGTAGAAAGAGCTATACAAGTTATTTCACAAACCAGAAAAGCTTCGGCCACACTCCTCCAAAGAAAACTTTGAGTAGGTTTTGCTCGTGCAGCAAGGATTATGGATATACTTGAAGAAAGAGGTGTGATTGGTCCTCAGGACGGCGCTAAACCAAGAGATATATTTATATAATCGTCTACGTCATTCCCTCCTCTCTGTGTCTACGTCATTCCCTTCTCTCTGTGTTTACCTCATTCCCTTGAAAAAGGGAATCCAATTGGCTATATAGCAAGATGGATTCCTGATCAGGTCGGGAATGACGTGATGAAGTGAAACGCGGGAATGACGTGGTGGAGTAAAGGGAATGATGTGTTTGTGGGAATGACGTGGTGGAGTAAAGGGAATCATTGACGTATAAAGGACTACTTTTAGTAATAACTATATCACAAATTATAATTATAGCAAGCAAATCTGATAGCAAACGGTCAGATTTTTTGTTTTTTTTGTTGTGGGGACTATACTATCATAGTATGATTTTTATATTTCCACTCTATACAATGACGTTTACTAGCAAACAACTCCATAGACAATCACGTGGTATAAACATGGTCAAATGAGCTACACTATTTTTTCTCTGAGTATCGTGTGTACTTTTTGTAACAAAGGCGTTTGATATCACACCTAGTGTACCCAATGCTATCCAGTATATCGGACAAATATTTCTTACTCAAAGTGGATATCAAAGTAACACTACAACTATCTCACTAGATGGTACCAATGGAAATTGATCTTTTGCTGGTAGGGTAGATGCTACCACTTTGAGTGGCCGTACACTGTGTCTCTCTGGTGATTGTAGGACTACTTGGCCTACAGGAGGTACTGGTAACGCATCACCCCAATGACCTGATAGGAGTATTCAATTCAACGATTCTTGAAGCTTAGGTTGAACTAGTGATTTAGTGTGGAATGCAAATAAAACTTTACAAGTGGACTGAAATATAATCTTTCCTCTTAGAGATGATGATGCTGACTCTACTATTTATAAATTAGGTAATGAAACAGGAATTGGTCAAAATCTTAGGATTTATGCATGAATTAGTAATACGACATGATGAAATTTATATTTATGATGATGAGGTGGAACTACTAGACCTGGCTATGTCATTATTGGTGCAAGGGATGATAATAGAAGTCGTGTTGGTATAGGTACAGAATCACCTACGCAAGCACTTGATGTAAATGGAAATATTCTAGCAAATGGAATTACTGCACAATGAAATATTACTGGAAAAAATAATTTATATATACATAGTGATAATGGAAATAATTCTATTATTATAGCAGATGCTCGAGATGATTGAGGTACAGCATCATTATTATTAAAAAATGCGTCTTCATCATTTGTTATTAATAATTCTTTTGAAGATTCTACAGATATTTGGGATCAAGGTAATCAACCTATGCGTTTCTGAACAAACAATCTTGAAAGAATGAGAATCGCTGCAAATGGTAATGTTGGTATTTGAGCAAGTAGTCCATCCGCTAATGTTCATATACGTTGAATAGGAACCGGTGTATCTTTACTGTTGGATTCACTCCAAGAAATCCCACAAACAATAGAACTTCTTAACGATAATGGGAGAAGCAAAATAGCTAATAATCCTTTGGATTTTTATTTTTCTTCTAATAATCCTATAGTTTTTTGAGTGGGTTCTCCTTCTGCAACAGAAGCAATGAGAATCGCTGCAAATGGTAAAGTAGCTTTAGGTTGAGCGACTCCCGTGCAAGCACTTACTATGAGTGGGAATATTAGACTAATGAATAGTGGATATCTTGAGGCTGGTACACATCCATTTCAGCTTTTCCTTGGAACTAATGGTAATGTAGGAATCAGAACCAATAATCCTTCTACAGAATTAACCATAAATGGTGATGTAACTGCTAACGCATATTTCTACTCATCAGACAAAAGGCTCAAAAAAAATATCCTTTCTATCACAGATCCACTCCAAAAGATTCTTGCGCTCAATGGATATCTCTTTACTTGGAAAGCAAACAACAAAAAAGATATGGGAGTCATCGCTCAGGAAGTAGAAAAAATATTTCCAGAGATCGTAAATACTGATGGAGAGTGATACAAATCTGTAGAATATGGAAATCTCGTAGCTCCCCTTATCGAAGCCATCAAGGCATTAAATACAAAGGTGGAAACACAGGCTAAAGAGATAGCAATATTGAAGCAAAAGGTATATGAGTAACTAACTTTTATTTTTTGCATAGTATGATGTGAAATAAGAAAAAAAATATTATTGCGTGATCAATCATTTTTATGTCCGTATTTGGGATATTTTTTGGCGTATATGCTATCAATCGATTTGATCAATGATGGAGAGTCAGTGCACATAGCTCTACTGGAGTAAGTCGCCACGATCAGTGAACATGTAGAAAAATCATCAATAGTTGATCCAAAGATATTTTTGTACCTACCAAGTCTGATCCTGAATGGGAGAGTTTTGTTGCACATACACCTACTAATGTCCAAATCACCGCTTGAACTGGAATATGTGGCACCATGAACAACTATACTTGTACAGTCGGACAACCTGCCAATATGGGCTGTGATTATGACGATGCTACACGAACTTGTGAAGATGTTTGTAATATTATGGATAATGTACCAACCTCATGTGTTATCTCATACGGTTGCTACTAATTAACATATTTCTATACAAAAAAAATCCAGAGATATACTCTGGATTTTTATATTATTATTGCTATTGGATTTTTTTGTACATATTGCCTTTATTAGTGTTTATCTCAAGGATAAATATTCCTTGAGGGATAATAAAGGATTTTTCTTTTGTAGACAAGATTACTTGCCCTAAACTATTATATACAGAAATGTTTTTGATTGTTACATCAGTAATGATCTCTATACGATTGCTGATATGTGCAATCGTGATTAGATCTGAAAGCTGATAATCATTTATAGCATTTACATCACTTTTTGAGATCCAATTGGATAGGGCATCATCAGTAGCACTTTTGCTACCAAGATCCGCACCTATTACGTAGATAGAATCTGGAAATTCCGTCAAGGTATATACCGTGACATTGCCAGATACATATGTCATATATTCTAAGGTGGATATTGTTTCCCCCTTATAAATGTTGTAGGCAGTTACTTCCTTTGCCCCCGTCATGTATGGAGTCCATTGGATGGTGTATCCACCGCCAACTACAGCAGTCACCCATGAATGGATTGACTGCACGAAACCGGAGGGCAATCCTGGATTGCCACAGGTATCGCTCAGCACTATTTTGTAGCGCCAAGCTTGATTTCTACTATTGACGGTATCTGTCCACGACAAAGCTGAATAATCAGCTATACCTACAGGTAGGTACGTATTTGTCGTATTCTCTCGATAAATCACCACTTGCTGTGCTGACCCATAGAGATTTTTCCATATTATTTTATTGTTACCATTACTGGTATCAATAGTTACCATTTCAATATTTTGATTGTCTGTATGCAAAAAAGTGATAATAATTGTGTCTTTATCAATACAGGCGTCTGATGTATTGGTAGTTTGTACTATGTATGTCCCGCTAGTAGTAGGAGCTAAGGTGCTTCCTATCGTCCCTCCAGTCCATAAATAATCACTGTATCCCGTACCGGGAGACAATATTAGATTACTGCCTTCACAGGCAGTAATATCCGGACCTAAGTCTGGTTTATTGGTATTGAATTTCCAAATCTGGGATGATTTGTTTACTAGTCCACAAA
>CAYRIQ010000036.1:0-7652 GCA_964424505.1 uncultured Candidatus Peribacteria bacterium
GAAATGTATATTGTCGAGGGAGATTCAGCGTGAGGAAGTGCAAAACAAGGACGTGATAGTAACTTCCAAGCTATTCTGCCATTGAGAGGTAAAATCTTAAATACTGAACAAGCTGTCATCCAAAAAATCATGGCAAATAACGAAGTCAAAGCACTTATTACTGCTATCGGCACCTGAGTAAAAGATAATTTCGATTTTGAAGGACTGAGGTATGATAAAATCATCATCATGACCGATGCCGATGTGGATGGAGCGCACATTAGGACTCTGTTACTGACATTTTTCTTTAGATTTATGAGACCACTTATCGAGCATGGACATGTCTATGCTGCTTGTCCTCCTATTTATAAATATGCTCAAGGAAAAAAAGAACAATATATTTATGAAGAAGAACATACTCCAGATATGTATGGATTTGATAAAGAAAAAACAGAAATCCAAAGATATAAAGGTCTTGGAGAAATGAATCCAGAACAACTTCGAGATACTACTATGAATCCAGAAAATAGAAGATTAAATCAAATCACCGTTGATGATGCTGAAGAGGCAGATAGATTATTTAGGATCCTTATGGGTGAAGATGTGCAATCTAGAAAGCATTTTATCCTGACTCATGCAAAGAGCGTAAAGGAAATTGATATATAAACTTAGTTGCAAGTTAAAAGGTTGCAAGTTAAAAGGTTCAACTTTCAAAACATTTAACTTTCTAAACATTTAACTTTCTAAACATTACTTCATAGAAAGCATCTGGAAACAGGTGTTTTTTGCTTAAATGGAAGATTATATTTTCTTTACCATATAACTTCATTCTAGCTTATATCAAAGCTTTCTGTAATACGCTCTGACTCAGATACCAGAGATTACGGAAAGCTTTTTGTAATTGTGTAAACTAGAAATATGTTCAGCTATCTCCATAAGTTGTTTTCAAAAACCCTTATGCTGGGATTTTCAATTTTTCAATTTTTCAATCTTTTCATTTTTTAGTCATTCCATCTGTCCATAGATATGAAGTTCTCTTATAATTGCTACATCTTTACCTAATCCTTTTACTTTTATCTTTGTTCCTTGTTCTTTATTTGGTAACAAGAGTCTTGTAAAGCCATATAAATACCCTAATTGATCTTCACAACTAATAAAATATTCTACTCCCCCACTACTGACATATTTTCTGATTATTATATTCGCGATTTCTTTTGATTTCAAATCCTGATGTCTGATTTCACGACTTCTTGTATCTAAACTCACAAAATTTCTAAACTGAGTTACATCAGGTTTTGCACCGACAATACATGTTTCGATATCATTTTCTCATTTGGTCGTGTAATTGCTCATTTCTTGTTGTAAAAAATCTTTGGTAGTTTTACATAATTTATACTCACCATATAATCTCCCATAAAATTCTTTCAATATTTCAATTTTTCCATCTTTCAATTCTTTTTCCATTTGCGTATGCATCAGTTGTGAAAGATTTGTTACCGTACTTCATGCGATGATTTCGTTGGCAGGGATATCGCGGATGAGGCGTTTGATCCTAGTATAAGGAGGAATAACTTCCAAAAAAGTCTGTCTAATAAGTTTTTTAATAGTATCAGTTTCGAGTGGTTTGTATTTTCCTTGGTTATAGAGTTTACAAAGTTGAGTATTGGGAATCACGGATGTAGGATAAAATTTTATTTCGTCTGGTTTGAAAAATGGATCAGTATATAAATTTTTGAACGTATCAATATCTTTTTCATACGTTGATCCGTACAATCCTGGCATAATATGTAAAGAAATCTTGAATCCATATTGTCTCATCTTATGACAGGCATCACGAGCTTGCTGGACTGTATGCCCTCTTTTATTGAGTTTCAAAACAGTTTCATCCAATGATTGTACTCCCATTTCTATTCTTGTCACTCCGAGTTCACGTCGCAATTTGCAGTTATCATCAGTTACATATTCAGGTCTTGTTTCTATAGTCAATCAAATGATTCTATGTGCAGTAGTTTCATTTTTTTTGAGAGATTCTCTGATAGTTTTTGGATATGTAATTATTTTATTTTTGTCTACAATAGCGTGAGAATATTTTTTGGTTGTAGAAATTTTGATATTTTTAAAGTATTCATCAAAAGTATTACACGCATCATAGAGTGCTTTAATGAATTTAATTTTATAGTCGTTGGTGTATACATCAAATGTTCATCACAATACAATCATTTCTATCTTGTCTGTTTCATGACCGGTTAATGTCAATGAAAGCAATCTATTGTACACTTGTTTGATGGGATCGAATTTATTGAGTAAGGCTCTCATTGCGCCTGGCTCTGACTTAATATAGCTCTTGGGCATACTCGGATCATTGGGACAAAAGATACATTGTCCAGGACAATGAAATGGTTTGGTAAGTACTTGTACAGAGACAATCCCTGATTGTGATCTAATGGCTCTTTTTTTGAGTAGCTGTTCTATCTGAGCATCTTTAATGATTTTTTTTGCCTTAAGTAAGGTATAATATGATTGGAGCAATTGAATATTTGAAGGGAGATCAGGTAAATTATTTGTTTTAGAAAAATTTCTCTTGATGCTTGTAAGAAGGTCAAGATTACGATCCTGTGCTTTGGCCTTAATTAATTGGAGAATTATTTTTTCCATGATAGTGTTACTATATATAATCCTTTTCTTTTTTCTATGGGAATTGTCTTTTAAGGTTAATTTAAGGTAAAAGTGTATACTGACGTCGCTTTTGTAAAAAAACAATTTTTTTTATTACATTATCTTTTACTATGACATTTACTATTAACAGAAAAACACTTATTATTATCACATCTTCCGTAGCAGGAATTATTTTATTATGAGGGATACTTAGCGTTTTTGGACATAGAAGATATGACAGAAATGACTTTGGAAGAAATTTTGGAAATCCCGGCTGCTGAGCTAATTTTGTCTGAAATCCTACTCAAATGATGTCAGGGATAGAAAATATTATTGCAACCAAAGACTACACAGCATTCCAAAAATTGTTTAGTGGAAGTCGTATGGGAGCAAATATTTCTACTCCAGAAAAATTTGCTACACGAGTAGAACTTCACACTGCGATGAAAACAGTACAAGATCTTCAAGCAAAATTATGATCTCCATCTCAAGATAATTTTGGGCCTATGCTGTTTGGCAATAAAAAAATATTGAAAGAATGAAAAAAAACAAGAGGATGCTCTATGAGATAACATAATGTATCATACATTGCGCTCATCACTCATGACAGAAAAAACGCAATTATTGCGTTTTTTCTCTTGAAAAGCTATCAATAACCTATACAATTGTTTTTGTTGCCATCAAATAAATTTTTTATTTGATGATAAAAAAACACGTATGAAATATAAAAAAGATAAAGGCAATCAATGAGAAAACCTTGTAGCAGCATACTATCAAAACCAATGATATCTACTTATAGTAAAAAACTATACGATCGTATGATGAGAGCTTGATCTTATTTTTCAAAAAAACAATATTTTGACCTTTGTGGAAGTTAAGGTCGTAGATCATGTAGAAGACCTTCAAAACTATGTAACTTCTAAGAAACTCTGACATATAAAACGCACTATTAAATACTATTTATTATCTCATGGTGTAGAGGGAGAATATACACTTGATATTGTATTTGTCAGGAACAATAGTATACTTCAAGTCATTCAAAATGTCACAAATACATAAAATTTATTTATAAACTGCATATATGAAAAGAAGTAAATTATTTATTTTATTCGTATTAGGCGCTATTTTCGGGTGGCTAGTTTGCAATATTTCACAAGTACGAGAAAATTTACAACAACCAACATTTCAAGAAGGGAAACTAAGTATAAATAATGTCATTACCTCTATCAAAAACATTATATATCCTGGAAATTTTGGGATGTGAGGCAAAATATATGAACGTTTTGACACCGTGTATACTATTCTCCAAAATTCGTACTATGATATCGACAAAATAAATACTGGGAAAATGATCAATAATGCACTCAAGGCATATATAGATGGTATTGAGGATCCTTATACTGTTTATATGGATAGCGAGCAAAACTCTTGATTTCAAGAAGAACTCAAAGGGTCATCAGATTTTGAGTGAATAGGTGCAGTAATCAGCAAAAAAGATTATTATATCCAAATAGATGAAATAATTAAATGATCGCCTGCATTCACTGCATGACTCAAAATACTTGATAGAATCGTTATGATAAATACTTGAGCTACCAAAAATTTAGATGTCAATCAAGCTGTCAGCCAAATAAGAGGTCCCAAGTGAACAAAAGTAAAACTCACTATAGAAAGAGTTTCCAAAAATTGAATCAAAAACCTTCTTGAAAAAGAAATTATGAGAGAAAAGCTTATTATCCCGTCTGTTAATGGAAAAATTATTACCTGATCAGATAAACAAATACTTTGATACATCAATATTTCTATTATTTGAGAAGAGACTGAAAATCTTTTAAAAAAAACGCTTAGTGATTTCAAAAATCAAAAAATTCAAGGTATTGTCCTTGATCTTAGATGAAATTGATGATGACTTTTGCCTATTTCTGTAGAAGTCGCATCTCACTTCATTCCTAAAGGAAAATTGGTAGTAACTACTAAATACGCTACGTTTGAAGATGAAAAACTTTTTTCAAAATGATATACAGATTATCAAAACTTACCTATTGTTATTCTTGTAGATGGACTTACTGCTTCTGCAGGAGAAATAATAGCACTAGCACTACAAGAACAAGTAGGTGCAAAGCTTATATGAACTCAAACTTTTGGAAAATGATCTATCCAAACAATGGATGAATTTGATGATGGAGCATCACTTAAATATACTGTAGGAAAGCGATATACACCAAATGGAAAAAATATAGATACTACCTGAGCCACTCCTGATGTTGTTGTAGAATTTGATGCAGACACTTATCTTAGTTCTGCCATAGATACACAACTTGAAAAAGCAAAATCAGTACTAAGTACTATGATAAAATAAGATCATTACTTTACTCTTTGTAATTTATATCCTTAAGATAAGTGAGGTGATAGAATTTAATAGAGAACATATACAAAAACTCAAACAACAAGATCAAAATGCATTCAACGAGTTTTACCTTCAAACGGTTGATATGTTTTTTCGTTATATCAATGCTAATTACTCTATTATCAAGCAAGATGCAGAAGATATTATTTCAGATTTTTATGTAAAATTTTGGGAAGCAATTACATCATGCAAAGAAGATCAATCATTTACTGCATATTTTCGAACAATATTTAAAAATACTATTAAAGATTTTTTCAAAAAAAATTCTGACACCCCATTTTCAGATATACATACTACTTATGAATGAGAACAATTTGAAGATACCCTTATGGACAACGAAGATCTAACTACACTTATGGACAATGATTTCAAATTTGAACAAATAGAAGAAGCAATGAAAAGACTTGATGACATAAGTAAAGATATTATTTATTTTAAATTTATAGAAGAAAAAAATAATGAAGAAATAAGCTTGATCACAGGGACATCACATGATATGATCAGACAAAGAATTTCTAGAGCTATCAAACAATTGAAAAAACTTCTTGATTCTAGCATATAAAAATAGAGGTTGGGAATTCTTTATTAGGGACAATATATTCATTTTTTTTGACATATATTTTACATAATGTCAACCATAAGCACACAGATATCACCACAAAATCAATGATAATGACAGTTATAACCTGGCAAATCCATTTGTATAATAATTCATCATTTTTCCTTAAAAATCTCTTGAAATACAGTTACTGTATAGTAATATCATTGGTGTACATAGTACTTTTTATTTAATAATTATTTGTACAAATGACAAAAACAGCTCTTATTGCTAGCCTAGCAGAACAATTGGGTGTTTCTAAAAAATTAGCTTCTGAATTAGTTAATTCATTCATCGAAACTGTTATTGCTGGTGTTAAAAAATCTGGTGAAGTTAGAATCCAAGGTTTTGGAACGTTCAAAGCTTCTAAAAGAAAAGCTAGAGAAGGTGTAAATCCACAAAACCCAAGTCAAAAAATCAAGATTCCTGCAATGAAAGTTGTTACTTTCAAAGCTGGTTCTGAATTTAAAGGTGCTATCAAAAAATCTTAGTTCCTTATGTATTATCATAAAAAAGACTCTGCCGCAAGGTGGAGTTTTTTTTATATATGTTATTTTATTTGATTTTTGTCAGTAAACTACTATATATAAATAGTTTTATTAAAATAATATGAAAATTATTAAGATTAAAATATTCGTCAATAAAATATAAAATCTTTTAATCTTCTAATCTTTTAATCTTTTAATCTCTACATTATGACTTGATATATTATTTTATCAGCACTTGCTGGTGGTCTAATAGGTTATTTTGTGTTTTATCTGAGATATGAACATAAAGATACAGTTAATCAACTCAGATCAAATCTCAAAGATGCCGCAAAAGAGATACAATATCTCAGTGGTGAACTCGATGAATTTGTCCAACAAAATGCACTCTTAAAACAAAAAACTACGGAACTATTAGAAAAAAATGATGACCTTTCTGATGTGGTTTCTGAATTGAGTAAATATTATGTACATCTCAAAAAGGCTGCAGAAAAAACAACTGAACTCAGTAAATATCTTCATACGCCAAATCCAAATATAGAAGAAAAAATGCAACCATATTTGGATAAGGTAAAAGACGAAACAAATAAGACGTTCTTCTAAATAATGTAATATATTGTATATATATCCTCTTAATCGGATGTAATTTGCCCTTCGGGCGTAATACATTGTAAATATATCACGCAAAACAAATTACATGCACATAGTGAATCATTACACGAGCGAAGCGAGTTTATATAGCGAAGTTTATTACATTTTAATTTCTTAGTCATTTAGTTTGTCTTACAACCAAAAGCACATCCTTATTCATGATCCAAAAACATGATATAATACTATAGCTGACCAATATCCAGCGTACCATAAACACCTTGATAGTTTTGATAAAGGTGTTTTTGTTAGATTTTTACCAAAAGGACAAAAAAATCTCCATATTATTGATCTTGGCGCTGGAGATGGAAGACTCTATAAATTTCTTTCGCCACTCAAACCAGAAAGATATGTTGCTTGTGATATCGCTGAACAATTATTAAAAAAACATGGAGGTAAAAACATAGAAAAGATTGTCTGTGACTTGGAAGAAGAACTCCCCTTCGAAGATGAATCTTTTGATGTAGCAACAAGTTTTTTCGTGATAGAACATATTGATGATATAGATAGTTTATTTGACGAAGTATATAGAATATTGAAAACGTGATGAATATGGATTATCGGACATTTCATCCAAAGACGTGAATTTGTATGGAAAAAAGATAAAGATCAGTTTAAAATTAATTTTTTTCATCATAGATTGCCCGATTTGGAAGTCCTTGCAAAAAAATATTTTTTTGATCTTCATATTCTTCCTATTCGTGAAGAGGGAAATATTATCTGACATATTTTGGTAGCTAAGAAGTCATAATACCGACTGTTTTTGAAATAATAAATTATTTCATTACTACTCATAATTTATTTATCAAAAATCGCCGGTATAATTTCGACATCATAAAAATTTTCAATTTTTATTGGGTCTCATATACCTTGAAAAAAT
>CAYRIQ010000037.1:0-4295 GCA_964424505.1 uncultured Candidatus Peribacteria bacterium
TAAACCAAGGCATAATAGAAGAAAATGGATGGCTAAAATAGATAGAAACAGTAGAAAAGAATCACTTTATCTACTGTTTTTTTATATATAACAAATAAAAAACTATAATACGTCCGCCAGATGCACGCCACGAGATAGTAATCTATTTATAGATAAAGAAGTAAAACAAAACGAGACGAAGTGGGACCCACTGTATATAAAGTATCTGTTCTGAGTTTTGCATCTGGCTAGAGTTTTTGATTACTTTTGGGGCAATGCCAAAAGTAATCCTAGCGGAGCGCGTTTAAAAAAATAGAATTTTATAAATGAATTTCTTGGGGGATAGCTACACAAAAATTTCTATTATTCCATAATTTATGCTTAATTAATTATTATACTGGACATCAGTCACATTCCGATTGTTTCGGACATCAAACGTAATCTTGCATACAACAGGAACGTTTTTTTTGTCAAATCATTTAAGATCAAGAGAAATCATATACGGATCATGATAAGTAAGTATTCATTCAGAATTTACAGTAGAAAACTGAGAAAAATCATTTTGACAATTTGAAGTTATAAGATTTAATTTATTGGTTATTATAAAATCTTTATTGACGATTTTAAACATATTAGACAAATCCAAGATCATATCATCAGAAATATCTTTAAATAGATATCCAAATTGATTACCATCAAATGTCGTCCAAAAGCCCGTTCCATGTTTATAAAATACATATGATCGATAGGATTCAAAATTATCTTTATTTGTTTGGATATAATTGTTGATAAGATACGTACAATCACGAGTTTTGAGGATTTTACTACACACGAAACGTTCTACACCTCCCAAAACACGATCATCAAACCATAGCTGGATATCACTTCACGACTTGATTGCACTCAACTGAGGCTGAGTAGAAAAATCGAAATAAACAAAATCTTTAGCAAAAAAATACTTATTAGCTGTGATTACAAGTCATTGATCAGGTATTTTAAGCATATCTACTTCTATGACAGGGGTCACTTTAAAATATTTTTTGAGTCTACCAACAAGTTCTATCGGCGTATGTACATAAGTATTGAGATTGATAGTAGAACTTTTAAGTCAAATTTTAGTTCATTCATTGGTCATAAGTGAGTGAGTATAATTGGGAAACTGATTGTCTATAGTAATCTTACCAGAAAATGACAGTGATGCTCCTAAAGTATACATGGTATCCTGAGGTACCTGAGTAAATCTTTGAAAGATACTAGTAAAAATTTTAATAACAATATAAACACCCAAGCAAATAAGAATCAACCAAAAAATAATTTTTATATGTACCATTTTCTTTTGCTTCAAATTTCTAATAATCATTGAAAAACAAAGAAGATAAAAAACGAACACAACGACATACTATAATTATTTTGGAGAAAAAAGCAATGATTTTATAAACTCTTGCTTTATATCGAAATAAATATATAGATAGACTCAAAACAAAAAAAATAAACATGGGACAAATAAAAAAAATCTGGAACAAAATATATAATTGGTTCACTATTTCCAGAGTTATTATAACTATATGGAACATAGTAGCATTTATGTATCACTACTTTTTTATTGGGATGCTTTCAGAGACGAGCATACTGATACAAACAACAGCACTTATTATGGAATACATTTTATGTGGACCATACGAAAAATGGTTGCTATCAAGCAACAAAAAAATCAATCGAATGACAAAAAAAAAGAGTATTCGATTAACCGCTAAATACGTAGTATTCACCGTGATCTTTGGATTAATTTACGGTACAGCGTACTATGTAAGATTAGAGTTTTTCTATATCATACATTGGGGTGTAACCAAACCACAAATTGACCAAAGCATGATAAACATGGTATGGTTTACCATAGGGATAGGCGGTGTAATGGGACAGTTTGTCTTATTAAAAAAAAGAAAGAAAAAACAGATAATATCCTCTTAGATTAAGAGGATATTTTTATTATTCCAAAAGCAATAAGGTCGACATAATCAAGATACCAAGGATGAAAAAAAACAACTGAGGAAGTGTCTGAGAAAGTTTATTTTCTTTGTGAAGTTCAGGAATAAGGTCAGAACCAGCGATATAAATAAATGTTCCCGCTGCAAAAGGAAGGAGTATAGCGACCATATTACCGACAAAACGATGCAATACAAAAGCAAGGAGCACTCCAACAACCGCAGTCAACGCAGTAACGAAATTGAGTAATAATGCTTTTTTTCTACTAAATCATCCATGAATAAGTACGCCAAAATCTCAGATTTCTTGAGGGATTTCATGTAGCACTACAGCCAATGTAGTAGCTATCCCCACAGGGATACTTACCAAATAACTTGCCCCAATAATCAATCAATCAATAAAATTATGGACAATATCTCAGACTAAATTCATGATAGCGACTGGATGGGTATGTTGTTTTGTAATGGGCATATGACAGTGATTTCGACGGATAATTTTTTCCGTGATCAGTCCAAAAATTATTCACGCAAGTATCCACAAAGATGCAGAAATTGGTCGTCAAGATGGATTTGCTATTTCTGGCAATAAATGAAAAAACACATCACCAAGCAATGCTCAAGCAGAAAAACTCACCATCAACAATACTATTTTTTTGAGTAACGACAAACGAAGTCATAAGGTTACGATACCAACCAATGATACTAAACTTACTACGAAAACACTTATCAAAGCATATATCAAAGACATACTATAAATATACTAATAAAACTATATGATTTCTCTTCTCAGGCCCCTATCCAATGTAACTAAAGTTTCATAAACAATAGTATCACTCTGCTTAGCAAGATTCATCAGCGAATTTTTAGCAGAACTACTAGGAGAAATTATTTCTACCTCATCACCAATATTCACTGCACCATCAACCAAATATGTAGATAAGTTCATACAAATAGTACCTATTTGACGAAAAAATGCCTTACGATGTTTGATGCTAATTTTCCCAGAAACAGCTCTTGAAAGTCATTCTGCATAACCAAATGGTATAGTAGCGACGAGTTCTTTGTCCATAGGAGAATATTCATGATGATAACTCACTCACTCTCCAGGCCAAATAGTTTGAATACTGATTATCCTAGAAGTAATAGACAGTACAGGCAAAAGTTTCTTTGAAAGTACATAACGCGAATCTTGATCAGACAAAGGAGTATATCCATAAAGTGCGATACCAGGCCTATATGCATTGAAAAAATCATCATTGAGTTTAAAAATCGCTGCACTATTGCCAATATGTCTTCGTATAGGAGTACATCCAGCATCCAATATTTTATAATACATACGTTTAAAACATTTCATCTGATCTATCATTGCATGATCTGATACATCATCTGCATCAAAAAAATGAGACAGAACTCCTTCAACGGTCAGTGTAGGATGACTTTGGATTTCTTGTAAAATACTGGACAAATCAGCTTCCTGTATACCTTCTCTATTCATTCCTGTATTAAGAAAAAGATGAATCTTTGTCGGTCTTCAAAGTCTTCATAAGTATCTTATAGTTCATATATTATATACACAAAATGTAGCTTTTTTATGATCAAATTTTTTATAATTTTCCAACAAAGTCTCTCAGAGTAGCAAAATAGGAATTTTTGAATGTTTTTTAACAACAACATATTCTGGATAACTATCTACCGCAATATATGGTACATTGGTTTTTGCAAGCATTTGGGTAATATGTTTAAGTCCATGGCCATAGGCATTGGATTTAAGGACCGGAAAAAGAGCTGACTGAGGTTGCAATGATTGAAGATAAGCCAAATTTTGCAACAAGGTCTTTTTGTGTAACCAAACAATATTCATAGGGGTAACTCTCGATCTAAACAATGACCTTATAAATCACAACATACCCAATGATAAAACAATAAAAAACAAATATAAACATACTAATACCTATAAAATAATCAAGAAAAATACCATGCAATCAATTCTTGAATTTTATAAGCAAAAAGATATGGTAGAAAAAAGTATTTTATCCAGCAAATATATATATGTTTTCACAAATAAAAACAATGCTCACAGATCAGTCAAGCACGTGTATTATGTATGCCAATATACTAGCCCATACCAAGAGACAAAAAACAATACAAGGTGATGATCTCTTTTGGGGTATTGCTACATTTTTCAGAAATCATGAAATATATAATATATTTTTAAAATTACTAGGTATTTCAGAAGACATATTGGACGAATATTTCCAAAAAAAATATTCAGCTATAACAAAAAAAAATAATGGAGAAGAAAAAAAAGCATTACCATTACACAAAAAGCTTTCA
>CAYRIQ010000037.1:4305-7192 GCA_964424505.1 uncultured Candidatus Peribacteria bacterium
AAAGGTAGTTGAAGACTACAAAAACCTCACACAAAATCCAATGATAATACAGATGTGATTATTTGCTTTTTTAGAAACATTAAGTAAAATCTTTATAACATTCAATTTAGATAGTAATGGTATAAAAAATATGGAAATCGAAAAGATAAAAAAAATGAGTAATATGAATATGCTCTTAGATGCAGTAGAAAGTGAAATAGTTGAAAAAGAAAATTCTACTACAACTTGAGACAAAAGCAAAAAAGAAGAAAAAAAACTTGCCATAGAATATTTTGGTACCGATCTTACCAAAGAAGTAAAAGACGGAATGATTGATCCTATCATCGGAAGACAAAACGAGATAAACCAAATCATTTACACACTGCTCAGAAAAAACAAAAACAATCCTCTACTTATTGGAGAACCATGAGTAGGTAAAACTGCTATTGTAGAAGGATTGGCACAAAAAATTGTACAAAATGATGTGCCAGAAAAGCTAAAAAACAAAAGAATATTTTTGTTGGATATGGGGACATTGGTTGCAGGGACGAAATACAGAGGTGAATTTGAAGCCAGGATGAAATCTATTTTAGAAGAAGCTATCGATCCGACCAACAACATCATTTTATTTATCGATGAAATTCACACTATCATAGGTGCAGGTGGACAAGAAAATGGTGATGCCGCACAAATGCTCAAACCACTACTTTCTAGAGGTAAAATCAAGCTGATTGGCTCTACGACATTCAATGAATATCAAAAATACATAGAAAAAGATGCTGCACTCAAAAGGAGATTCCAAGAAGTGATCATCAATGAACCAGATGAAGAAATCAGTAAACAAATTCTTTTAGGATTGAAACAAACGTATGAAGATTTTCACGGAGTGCAAATTGAAAACAATGCTATTGACGTAGCTGTGCAACTAAGCAAAAGATATATGATGAATAAATTTTTACCGGACAAAGCCCTCGATATTATCGATGAAGCTTGTGCGAGAAAATCAACTATGAATCAAAAACTCGACAACGACAAAGAATACAAAAAATACGAAGAAACTTTAGAAAAAATCCAGAAAAAAATAGAAGAAGCTATCGAAAAACAAGATTATTTTTGAGCAGCAGAACTCAAAACAAAAGAAGAAGAAGCAAAACAAGAAATGACAAAAATCAGGACAAACAAAAACATCCCTATCCATCTCAGACCTATTATCGACAAAGACGACATAGGAAATGTTTTAGCAGACAAAACAGGTATCCCGACAAATATCGTCAATGAGTCCGAAATAGAAAAACTCAGAAGGCTAGATTCAGAGCTTAAAAACAATATTATCGGACAAAATGAAGCAGTAGAAGCAATCGTAAAAACCATCACAAGAAGTAGATTATCAGTAATTAAATATACAAAACCAATAGGGTCTTTTCTTTGTTTAGGACCAAGTGGTGTAGGTAAAACATATTTAGCAAAATTGATCGCCAAAGAATATTTTTGAAATCCTGATGCAATGATCAGAATAGATATGTCTGAATTTATGGAAAAATATTCTGTATCAAAACTTATCGGTTCACCAGCATGATATGTAGGATATGAAGAATGAGGTGGACTTACTGAAGCGGTCAGAAGAAAACCATATTCCGTCATATTGTTTGATGAGATAGAAAAAGCATCTACGGATGTACTCAATATTTTATTGCAAATTTTGGATGAAGGACATCTCAAAGACGCTAAGGGAAGGATGATAGATTTCAAAAATACCATCATCATCATGACCAGCAATATAGGTTCTGAAGAATTTATAAAAAAACAAAGTAGAATTTGATTTGCGACAGGAGAAAAATGAGACATCAACGACAAAGAATTTGAGCTCGTCAAAGAAAGAGTTATCGAAGAGATGAAAAATTTTCTTACACCAGAACTACTCAACAGAATTGACTACAAAATAGTCTTTAAGCATTTAGACAAAGCAACACTCGAAAAAATCATGAAAAATAAAATCAACGAATTTTTACATGCACGAAAAAACAATTCTGAGATTGCATTACCAAAATATTCTGACAAACAGATCAAAGATATTATCGAAAAAATATACGAACCTCAATATGGAGCAAGACCACTCGACAGATACATCCAAGATGAAATAGAACCACAGCTTATCGCAAAAATAATGCAACCAAAAAAAGCAAAATAATCATAGAGCAACGAGCACAAACCAAATTTGACTTTAAATATTTTTTGTATATAATAAAAAGCATATATTCTTTTTATACCTTTATATAAAGGCATATGCACAATATACTACAGCATCAACCACAAAAAACAAATTGAGTATCTAAATTTTTTAAATCTGTACTACTCACTGGTACTACTCTTTTTGTAATGCTACAACCAGGACTTAGCAAAAACAATGATAAAGTAAAACAAGAAATACAAGAGTTACTCAGAAAGCATCCAGACAAAGAACGAAAAATACAAGAGACAAAAAACAATGATAAAACATATCAAGTACAAGAAACGCAGGATAGTATAAAATGAAATGATGCACTTACTTTTGCGACAAACAATGTTGACAAATATTATCCAGATATGAAGGAGCATCTTGCGACAATGCTCAAGAGTTTCCGAGACCAAGAACACAAAGATAGTACACTCGCATTGCTCAATAAGATGATAGCAAATATTAGTGATCCAGGACAAAAAGTAGGAGCGATAATTTGAGTATTGGAATATTCAGTATTTTACAAATCAGTTTTTTGAGATAAATATGGAGACAAAATAACTGAACAAAATCTCAAATATATAGAACAGTTTGATATAGATTATAAAGTACGATTTAAAAAATATTTTACAAAATTAGAAGCAAATATAGAACGGCTTAAAGAACAAGTTAAATCTAAAGAAGAACAAGTTA
>CAYRIQ010000038.1:0-7107 GCA_964424505.1 uncultured Candidatus Peribacteria bacterium
ATGACGTACAGACAGACGTTGACGTATAGAAAAAACCCCGCAAAAGTTCAAGTACGGGGCTGTTTTTTTGATGAGTTTTTTAGTAGACATAAGTAGATTGAAACATGGAAGAGTTGAAAGATTTTTTTATTTCTCAATATTTCCATCTTTCCCTATTTCAATGTTTTATAGTTTTTTAGTAAAGATAGATATATCTGAGTTGATCAGCAGTTTTATTATACACACAATTTCCATTACCATCATTAGTAGCGGTGGTATCAGAAGTCGTAATGGTAAACTTTTCACATAATTTGATTGTACTATATTCTTTTGTATCATCTATCATAGTGGAAGTAACCCAATTTGATCATCATTCGGTTTCTGTAGCAGCCATAAGCACAAATCCATTTGCACTAATTCATGATTTTTTTATTGGTGTATATCCGTATTGTCAATTACTAATAGTTTTATTAGCAATTCCTGTAAAACTTCTACTAGTATCTGGATCTTTTGGAGTACTAGACATACCTGCCTGTAAGAGTTCTAATGAAATACCACTCAATGATCATGCTGTAGATGGAAACCCTCATTTATCAATCTGATATGCTACCAATGCTGCTGCAGTTTGTGCAAGATCTGCTTTACGAGCTACATCGTTGGCTCTGCCTCTTGCATTGGAAAGTTTTGGGAAAATTGCGGCGGCCAATATACCAATGATCACAATAACTATAAGCATTTCTATCAATGTAAACGCTTTTTTTTTATTTTTTTTAGAAAACATCGAATAGTAAAAAATAGTAAAAATCAAATCGTTATATAATATGAAGATACGAAATATCCTGTCAATTTCAACATGAACTTGCTGTCTTTGGACTTGATGTATTTATCTATAGTACTACGTATGTACCTGGCGAATCTTGATATAATATTCATTTGATCTCCAACATGGTCAACAATGGAATAATTTGTTGGATATCATATCAGGTTTTTTGGAGTAATTTTTTGATGTCTTGTGGTTGATTATGAGAAAATAATGAGAAAAGTCATTGCTCCTGATCAGTCAATTGGATCGTGATGGGTAACCTGGAAGAAATATTTTTGGAAGAAAAATGAGTATCAAAAAAATTTTGTAAATGGAAAATTGGTTTTATAGAACCCTTTTCTATATATGACAAAATACCTGCACTATTTGGTGCAAAAATAGAATTTGGTGTCGCATAGACTGGTTTTTTCATAGCTAGAGCATAATCAACAGTTATCAAACTCCCTGATTTTTTGCCTGCTTCTGGCAAAAATACTATATCTGACAATCATGCAATAAGACGATTTCTTTGTGGGAAAGTGTAGTATGTGGGTTGCTCAAACAATTTATATTCTGATACAACAAGTCCACCTGCTTCAATGATCTGCTGTATCAACAGATAATATTCTGGTCTCTTTATGTACCGACCAATACCTCATCAAAGAACTGCTATAGTAGGGATATTGTGTGTGAGAGACAATTGGTGACACAATTGGTCTACACCTTCTGCTAGACCAGAAATAGTGACTACATTGTGTGTTTTCAAATATTCAAAAGTAGTTTCTATTACTTTTTTACCATAGATAGACATCTTTCTAGGTCCAACCATACCTAGAATTTTTTGGTTGAGGAGTGAAATATTTCCCATATAATATACTAGAGATACTTTGGGTCTGATAGCAAAAAATTTGTAATGAAGGTCATGATCTTTTTCTTCTACCATCATACAGCATATCTTATGTGTTTGTGCCCAATGTAAGAGTTTAGTATATTTGTCTCTATCATATTCATACACATCTTGAGTTTTGAGATTTTGGATATGTATTTTGGGGTCTAGTGAATAGATAATTGCTTTATGATGCATGAGATATATTACAAATAAAACATTTGGCGGAAGTATAATAATCTTTTGTTTATTTGCAATATATAATTGGCATTTTATACTCTGTCAAAATTATATTTGACAACTATATGGTACTATTTATACTTGAAATACTATATAAATTTACCTATACTAGATGGCTCTATACTGTAGATTTTATGTTGTAGACTTTCTATCATGTTAGTAAAACTCAATAATATCATTATGTTTGCATTGATCGCTTTTTTTATTTCTCGGATATGTTATCCGATTTATATATATTTTTTAAAAAAATATAAACTCTGAAAAACTATACGTGAGGCTAGTATTACCTGAGAACAATCGACAATTTTTTCTCAGCTCCATGAACATAAAAAATGAACACCTACTATGTGAGGTGGAATTTTTTTATTGGTGATGGGCTTGATGATAGGAGTTTCTTATTTTCTCAAAGATTATGGATGGATCAACAATACTTTGTTTAATAGACAAGAAACATATATTCTTCTTTTTGGTTTTTTTAGTATGGGACTCATAGGACTGGTAGATGACTTTATGAATATCAAATGACGTGGTAGTATCAAGTGACTTAGCGCAAGGGCAAAACTTATTGGTATGGTTGTTTTTTCTGCATTTATTAGTCGATGGTTTTATAGTAGACTTGGTATAGATTATGTCAATTTCCGGCCTATCGCAGGCAAAATATCTCTTGGCATTTTTTATCCAATACTTACTTTCTTTGTCACTATCGCGATCGTCAATGCGATAAATATAACTGATGGACTTGATGGACTTGCGTGATGACTCATGACTATTATATTTTTTGTACTTGCTGTAGTTTTGTTTTTCAATCAAACATATATTGCAACTACCCTTATTACTATTATCATCGCTATACTCGTGGCTTTTATGTTTTACAATATCTATCCTGCCAAAATATTTATGGGCGATAGTTGAGCCTTTGCTCTATGAGGATTGATAGCTTCACTCCTCTATTTTCTTAATATGAGAATGGGGGTTTTTATTCCTTTTAGTATTCTTTTTGGACTTTTTATTGTCGACATAGGTTCAAGTTTTTTGCAGATTTTTTGGAAAAAATATTTTAAAAGAAAATTGTTTGCAGTAGCGCCAGTTCATCACCTCTTTGAGCACAAAGGCATTTCTGAAAGTACTATCGTGATGAAAGCCTGGTTTATCCAAGGTATACTCGCAGCTATCACTATCATTATGATATTTTACCAATTTAATAAAACATTTATAAACTAAATATCCTGTAGGTCATTCCCTCTCTTGTTTGTACGTCATTCCAGCTGTTTGTGTTCACGTCATTCCCTTCTCTCTGTGTCTACGTCATTCCCGCGAAAGCGGGAATCCAATTGGCTATATAGCAAGATGGATTCCCGATCAGGTCGGGAATGACATGATGAAGTGAAATGCGGGAATGACGTGGTAAAGTAAGGGAATGACGTGGTATAGAAAGGAATGACGTGGTATAGAAAGGAATGACGTGGCATAGAAAGGAATTACGTAATGAAGTAGAATTACGTAATGAAGTGGTAGAAGTAAGGAATGAAACGTCCAGAGCTGATATCCTATCTCTCTTATTTTAATTATTTAGTCATATAGTTATGGAACCATCAAACAGATTAATCAAGATACTTACCATTGTAGCGAAAATATTTTTCATCTGACTTTTGCTTCAGTTTTTCTTCCAGACATTGGTCACTTACAAACTAGGTTTGGACTCATCTTTCTGGAAAATTGTATGGATGTGGAAAGAGATTATCATTATCGGACTGTTAGGATTCTTAGCCCGATATTTTTGGAAAAATAAAAACTTGAAACACTTTTTTACTACATTTCCACTCAAAAACTTTGTGCGAGTTTTTCTTGCGACTGTTGTGATAAGTTTTTTAGTATCTGTTTTTATCAATGGTACCTGAGTCGGAACATGGATCATGTCTATCAGATATAGCATGATAGGATTTCTGATATTTATTATATTTTTTACTATCACCTTGTTGTTTTTTGGTGCAAGAGAAATCAATATCATTAAGCGATATAGTAGAATTATGAAAACATTGTTGGTAGGAAGTTTGATATGGCGAGGTATACTTTGGTTGATACCTAATCTCTTGAAATTTGCATGATACAATCAATTTAACTATGAAGGCGATGTCGGCATTGCTCCTCCAGCTGTTTATTATACACAATTTGATAGTGGATATGCTCGCAATCAATTTTTATTTGAAAGACCGATTAGTCGATGATTTTTTTTGATTGCATTGTGGCCACTATTTTTTGTTTTATGTTTTAAACATAAATCACGAAAAGATAAAGTATTACGAGGAAGTTTGTATGGACTTGCTATTATGTCTACATTTTCAAGGGCAGCTCGATGAGTTTGGCTTATCCAAACTATCATTTTAGTATTGTTACAATTTCCAAAAAAATACTGGAAAATGGCGTTTCGATGATTTATGCCGTTACTTTTGCTATTTTGAGTAGTGACATATGTTTGACAAAAACAAATTATTACGAGAGAATTTTCAAATACTGGCCACTTAAAACACGTCATGGAAGCTTTACATAAAATAGGAGAAAGACCAATCTGGGGACAATGAGCAGGGACAGCAGGACCAGCATCACATCAAGTAGAATGAATAAAAGCATATAATCCGGAAAATCAATACTTACAAATACGGTTAGAATATGGCATATTCTGATTTACTGGACGGTTATTTCTTTATGGATACCTTCATCGAATAGCATATAAAGCTTATGAAGAAGAGAAAAAAACAGACAGTAAACTTACCAAAAAAAAGAAACTTTATGGAATGATTGTCTTTGCGTTTGGTGTAGGAATATTGTGACTGAGTATAGAAGGTATAGTGTTACATAGTTTCGTAGATAGAATGATTGTTTATCCTTTTATGGCTTTATTTGCTATAGCGTACGGATTGTATATCAAAGAAAGTACAAAAGCATAATAAAAAACTTAGGTAAACAATTATAATATTTTTCTATGGTAAGTGGTGTTTATAGTTTTATCGTTTCATTGTTTTTTTATGGCAGATTTAATACAGATTATCAGTAAAAAAGTTGGTATTGCTCCAAACATCGTTCGTACTATTGTCCAATTACTGGATGAAGGAAATACAGTTCCTTTTATCGCTAGGTATCGTAAAGAACTTACCGAAGGAGCGACTGACGAACAGTTGAGAGATTTTAATGAAATGTATAGTTACACAAGAAACTTGGAAGCAAGAAAAGCAGATGTAATTCGTCTCATAGATGAAAAATGATTGATGACTGATGAGCTAAGAAAACAAATTATGGAAGCGGAAACTTTAGCAAGAGTCGAGGATCTCTATAGACCATTTAAGGAGAAAAAAAATACTAAAGCCACTATCGCCAAAGCAAAAGGTTTGGAACCATTGGCAGATATTTTAACGAAAGCACAAATGAGCAAGGAAGAATTTGAAGCAGAGGCAGGAAAATTTGTGAAAGATACTGGTGATGTAAAGACAAGCGTAAAAGATGTCGCTGAAGCGATCCAATGAGCGAAAGATATTTTGGCTGAATCAGTTTCTGATCATGCTGATCTAAGAGAAGAAATAAAAACAAGAGAAGAAAATACATGATTTCTTGTCAGTAAAAAGACAAAAACCTTTGATGAAAAGTGAGTCTATAAAATCTATGGGGAATACAGCAAGAAACTTTCTGATATGCCATCATACGCTTATTTAGCGATTTCTAGAGCGGAGACAGAAAAACAATTGCAAGTGAAATTAGAATTTTCTCATGATAAAATCCGAGAAGAAACTACAAAATTTTTCTTTCCAAAAAATTATGGAACCTGTATTTGTTATGTGCAAGAAGCTTGTGAGGATGGATTACATAGATTATTGTTACCATCTTTGGAACGTGAAATTAGATCAGACAAAAAGAGACGAGCTGACGAAGCAGCTATCAAAGTCTTTGGTGATAACTTGAAAAATTTGTTGCTCACGCCACCGATCAAATGAATGAACGTGCTCGGATTTGATCCAGCATTTAGGACAGGATGTAAATTGGCAGTTGTCGATGCAACGGGAAAGTTTTTGGATAAGACGGTTATCTATCCTACAGAACCGCAAAAAAAAATTACAGAAGCATGGGAGACATTGAAAAAATTAGTCGATCAATATAAGATAGATCTTATCGTGATAGGAAATGGAACAGCATCGAGAGAATCAGAAAAAGTTGTTCATGATTTTATTGAAAAATATAAACTGACTACCAAATATATGATTACCTCTGAATCATGAGCGTCTGTCTATTCAGCGTCTAAACTCGCTCAGGACGAATATCCAGATCTAGATGTCACTATCAGAGGAGCCATCAGTATCGCTCATAGAGTACAAGATCCATTGGCAGAATTGACAAAAATAGATCCTAAAGCTATCGGGGTTGGACAATATCAACACGATGTTGATCAAAAATATTTGAAAGAAAAACTAGAGGAAAAAGTAGAAGATATTGTAAATAGTGTAGGTGTCGATGTCAATACAGCGAGCTATACACTCTTACAACATATTGCTGGACTTAGTGAAACAGTTGCAAAAAATGTTATAGCTTATAGAGATGAACATGGAAAATTTACCAGTAAAGCACAAATCAAAAAAGTGAAATGATTATGACCAAAAGCTTATGAACAAGCAATTGGATTTTTGAGAATCAAATGATGAAAAGAAGTTTTAGATGAAACAGGAATCCATCCCGAAATCCATAAACAAGTCTATGCTTTGATAGAAAAAGAATTATGAATCAAAAAGAAGGACCTGAAACTCCCTATGTCATTCTGAGCGGAGTCGAAGAATATAGATAATAATTTACAAAGTCGATCAGAAACCTATAAAATCTGATTGGAAACATTGAGAGATGTATTGGCAGAATTGCAGAGACCAGGTTTAGATCCGAGAGATGAACTCGAAGCGCCATGCTTTTCATCAACGATTTTGGATATCAAAGACTTAGAGATAGGGACGAAACTTGATGGAATTGTGAGAAATGTAACAGACTTTGGAGCGTTTGTAGATATCGGATTACATAGCGATGGACTTGTCCACAAATCTCAGATGGCGAATTATTATGTCGCCAATCCTGTCGATGTCGTAAAAGTCTGACAGCAAGTAAAAGTAAAAGTAATCGATATAGACTTGGAAAGAGAGAAGGTCTCACTGAGCATGAAAGATGATTCTGC
>CAYRIQ010000039.1:0-6868 GCA_964424505.1 uncultured Candidatus Peribacteria bacterium
TAAACCAAGGCATAATAGAAGAAAATGGATGGCTAAAATAGATAGAAACAGTAGAGAAGAAGTGCTTTATCTACTATTTTTTTATATATAACAAATAAAAAACTATAATACATGCGCCAGATGCACGCCACGAGATAGTAATCTATGTATAGATAAAGAAGCAAAACACAACGAGACGAAGTGGGACCCACTGTATATAAAGTATCTGTTCTGAGTTTTGCATCTGGCTAGAGTTTTTGATTACTTTTGGGGCAATGCCAAAAGTAATCCTAGCGGAGCGTTTAAAAAAATAGAATATTATAAACGAGTTTCTTGGAAAATAACTATACAAAAAGTTCTATGATGCCTAAACTAACAATGAATAAGTTTTTTTAATTGTTGGGTATCGGTGGTACATTGCTAGTTGGAAAGGTTGTGTCGAACCTGATCGACATCTTCATCATCTTCGAGTGAATCGAGAAGAGTATAAA
This sequence comes from uncultured Candidatus Peribacteria bacterium, assembly GCA_964424505.1. GTDB lineage: Bacteria > Patescibacteriota > Gracilibacteria > Absconditabacterales > Absconditicoccaceae > CAJBLF01. The sequence goes on from CAYRIQ010000039.1 coordinate 471, forward strand.
GCTTATTAGTGTTTTCTTCATCAAGTTTGACAGTATTTTCTGGGATAAATTGGATATCGGATTCAATCATATGATAGTGAAATTTTTCCAAAGCTTCTTGTACGGTAGTAAAGTCTTTTTTGTCCGTATAAATCACGACAGTATTTTCATCTACTTCAAAATCAGCAATAGGAAGCTCCATAGCACGTTCTTCCAGCTCATCCTTTTGTAGTGGCAAAACTTTTTCTACAGTTTTTCATTTGTCCTGTACAATATCACTGATCCCATCAATAACGATAACTCCTTGCTCTTTAAATTGCCAAGCTACAGAACCGATTGCACCAAGAGTTCCACCACGTTTATACATAATTTGTTTTATATTGGCAGCACTTCTATTGGTATTTGACGTCAGTGCTTTAATCAACAACGCAACTCATTCTGGACCATATCATTCATAAAATATCTCTTCGAGGTTTTCTCCTTCAAGTTGTCCAGATCATTTTAATATCGCTTTTTCTACAACCTCTTTTGGCAAATTATATTGTTTAGCCTTGCTAAGTGCAAGCTCCAGCGATGGATTCATCTTAGGATCTGCTCCTTTTCTCGCTGCTATTTGAATGATTTTTCAAACTTTTGCGTATGCTTGTGATTTTTTTGCATCTCATGATGCTTTTCTTGCTGCAATACTATGCCATCTTCCCATGGGTGTATAGACTTAATAAGTAAAATTATTTGGTAATGAGTGATCAAAATGATTCATAGAGTTCATCTATCAGATGAAGTATTTCTTCGTTCTGTTGTAGTTGGTCTATTATTTTGTTTATGTTATTGGTATATTCTTCTGAGAGTCAAAGATCTGCCTGAAAGTCTCTTCTCGAGGTATTGTTTGGGCCAGCTATTATTTCTTGCTTAATCATAGTGTATCGCTTATCCAAACTTTCTTTTTTGATGTTAGGTATTTTCCCATAAGGTAGGTCATCAAAAAATTGTATATATTCATTTCGATTTTTTATTTTAGTGTAGAGATATTGATCTTCAAGTAATTTAAGTGCCATAATGAAATCTTCATCTCAGCCAGGTATATATACTCATTTAGAGACATAAAACTCGTCTCTTATATGATCAACAAGAGAATGAAAATGAAGTCCTTTATCAAAACATGTACTAAGTGCTTCTATGGTATGTAAGTTAACGTTATGGATATGTGTACTTTCTCTGGGTAGATCTTTGTCTACATATCTTATGTCTGGGAGTAGTGTTCACAAAAAAAATTCTTTTTTATCGCAGTCATGGAAGTATTCTTTATAGATGCTATCTGTCAGTATTATATGTGTTAATGGTGTAGCCATTGTATAGTGACTAATAAGTAAATATAGACTCAATGGTTTGCTTTATGGCTATCTATTTTCAATAACTTTTTTTATATCTGCCAATGTATATCATTTTCTCATCAATTTCTGAATGATATCAAATCCATCTACATCTTTACGTTTATATGCTGCGATTTCTTTTTTTATTTTATCATGGATACCATCGTCCATATCGTCTGCATATTTTTTCAATATGTTTTTTATGATGTCTTGTGGTACTCATTTTTGTTGGAGTTTTTGAATGATACGGATAGCTGGTTTTCCTTTATTTACCACTTCACTTCTAATATAACTTTCTGCAAACATTTCATCATTTACATAGTTTTTTTTCTTAAGTTCTTGTAGAGTTCGATCAATATCTTTGGTCGAATGACCTTTTGTATAGAGTTGTATCCTCAACTCTTTTTCAGTTTTAGGATAACGATAAATATATTTCATAGCATAGTCAAAACACTGCATACTTCTATTTAAAAAATAAATAGTGGGCTTATTATTTCTTAAGGGCAAAATTAATAGTCAAATCGTTGCTTGTAAAGAGCGCGACGATATTTCATTCTGGATTGTCTGTAAATTGTATGTCAGAAATTAGTGCTTCATGTTTGAAAAAATCTGTAAATTCTTTGACGATATTGAGTAAATTTTCATCAGTAGTAAAAAAATATAATTGTACTTTATCGTCGACATTATAGTTGGCATCTTTTCTCATCTGATTCAAAAATCTAGAAATCTCGCGAGCAATTCATTCTCTTTGAAGCGCTGGAGTAAGCTCTAAATCTAGTGTTGCAATGATGTTTTGATCTATAGCAATATTATTGCCCTCTATCCCTTCATAAGCAATCTCATAGTCATCATGCTCCAAAATTCGTTCGTTACCATCATTGTCAAAAATAATCATTTTCCCATCACCGGCATCTTTGATATTTCCTTGTTTTCCATATTGGATAATCTTCCCGGTATCTTTACCAAATTTATCAGAAAGTTGAGACCCGATAGGTTTGAATATCTTTTGTATCTTGAGTGAATTGTCGAGTTCCTCAATCTGTTTTACATTTACTTCTTCTTTGATAATATCTCCATATTTTTGAAGAAGTGCTTGCATGGATATAGTCATAGCGTAGTCAAAAGAGCAAATAAATATCCATTTGAGTATAAAAATATACGGCAAAAAAGCAATTGAAAAAAAGAGCGTAATGAGTACCGTCTCTCTATATAGGCTAATTGTTTTTAGTTTGTGAAATAGAGAATATGTTTATCAATATGATTGCAGCAATGGCATCCAATAGAATTGTCGGAAAAGAAAATCAACTTCCTCGACATTACCCTGCAGATTTGCAACATTTCAAAACCATTACCTCATGACATGCAATAGTCATGTGATATAATACTTTTCTCTCGATAGGAAAGCCACTCCCCAATAGGAGAAATATTGTTATCTCTCAGTCGCCTATCGAAGGAGTTGAAACCTATGAAAGTATAGAAGCAATGAAAAATCAATTACAATCAGAAAAAATAGATCAGATTTTTATCATTGGTTGAGCTAGTATTTATCGTCAATTTCTTCCGATGGCGGATGCTATTTATTTGACGAACATCAAAAAATCTTATGAGTGAGATGTAAGTTTTCCAGAGTTTGAAAGTGAATTTACAGAGGTAGAAAGAGAAACTACTGAAGAGATGGATTTTATTTTATATAAAAGAAAATAATGAAAAAAACACTTATGGTCTACTATTCGAGGACATGAATAACCAAAAAAATCGTAGAAGTTATGCATAATATTGTGGATTTTGATGTTGAAGAACTGGTAGACACCAAAAAAAGATCAGGTGCAATATGATATCTTCTTGCTGGAAAAGAAGCGACCCTACAAAAATGTACAAAAATTGCGCCAATCAAATACAACCCTGCTGAGTATGATAGGATCATTATATGAACTCCCGTTTGGGCGTTTACTATGGCAAGTGCAGTAAGGACATATATTGTGGACAATCAAAAATATTTTCCTCCCACGATAGCATTTTTTTGTACAGAGTGATGAAGTGGGCACGAGAGGACTTTTCGTCATATGGCACAATTATCACAAAAAACTCCTGTAATAGTGCAAGAGTTTTTGTCAAAAGAAGTGGTCAGTGGTACATATCAAGAAAAAATAGCAACTTTTACAAAAACAATATCGCTTTCTTAGGTATAAGAGATTTTATTATATTCAGGGACAACTCCATTTTGTGTCGTTAAATCAGGCTCAATTCAGCTATTTTGGTTTTGATGTTCATTGTTTTCTTGCATCAAGTAATTACGAAATCCACAAACAGCTTCAGTCTGTTTTTGAGCATCTTGTACTTGAGGCATATCACATGAAAGAATAGTAGTAATTCTGCCTGCAGTTCCTAGTGATATAGCTCATCGTAGTCATTTCTGTTTGATAAGATATACACTATTGTGGAGAGAGGGCGTAGAATATTTTTTGCTCTTTTTTAAAAAAACTTGTTCTTCGATATCCAGTTTTTCTATAAGATTTTTTGGAAAGTCGCGCATATTGATAGCAATAAAAAAAGTAAAATATATATCATCATTGATGATATTGAAACATATGTAAATGTCAATAGAAAAGTGCAACAAAAAAAGTCTGGCAAATTACCAGACTTTACTATATTATGCATTATAAAGGCAAGACAAATTCAATGGTTTGGTTTATAGTGCCTCCATTATTGTTTATCCAAAAATGGAAGTGTGGTTTGGTTGAGTGCGTGCACGCACTCAATTTGTTTAGTAGATATTTTTCTCCTTTATATTCAATTTCAAGAATTTCTTCTTCAAAAAATCTAATATTTCCAGGATCAAAATCGATGATAGACTCATTAAACCAATCATCTCTATCTCTCAAACTTTGTTTGAGTATAGTGATAAATCTATTATCAAAAATAAATAGATCTTTCATTGTTTCTGTTATATCTTGAAGATATATTGTAATTGCCAACTCCTTAGCCTTATCTTCCAAGGACTGTTTGCAACGATTGGCTATTGGGAAATCTTTTATATACCCTTTAGCAAGCCAAAGAGATATAAGAATAAACATAATTAGCCATCCAAAAGACTGGCTCATTGTTTTAAAAGATTGCTCAGTTTGCTCAATTGATAGATGGTGAGGGTTTGTATCTATATGTATAAAAATAACTCCACCTATAAATAAAACTGTAAACAAAATAAAGAAGCAGATGATGAAGCGGAACAGATTTTTCCATCTATTTCTTCGTTTGTTTTTTTTGTATTGCTCAAGAAGCTCTTTGTTGTCTTCTTGGAAAATTTTACTATAATTTTTCATATTTTTTTTGTTTTTTATTTGACATATATAATATATGTATTTGCATCTAAATGTCAATCTATTTTAGACATATTTTCTCATTGGAAATTTCAAAGAGAAAGTGTATAGTAATTGGGATTTATTTCTCTTGAAATCATAAAAATATACTTTATGATCATGTCAGTGGTAAAATACAAAATTGTACTTTTATACTTACATAAAATATACACAAAATGTCTACAAAAATCGGTTCAGTAAAAGAAAGATTGAGAATATCGAACAGAAAATTCTTAGATAAGGAAACTGTACAAAAAATGATCGATGCTTTTTTGCCTTGATACAAAATTTCCGATCTTTGTAATCGTAAATTGATCACACCTATCAAAAAATGCGATACATATCTGAATCTTTTCTATCGTGGTTTCGTGGACCCGTATGTGATTTGATCGATTTATTTTGGAGATAAACCCTATGTTTTTGGATGACTGCAACTCAATAATTCCTATCATTTTACGACCCAAGTGCCAGAACGATATACTATTTACAATACTACCACCTCTGGGGAAAAGATTATTGGAAATGCAAAATTTATTTTCAAACAGGTCAGGCCACCATTCTTTTATGGTATACAAAAGAAAAAAATAGATGGGCGTGTAATCAATATAATGTCTCCAGAAAGAGCATTAATTCAAATGATAAGAGAATGAGCAAGTTTAGAATTTGTTCAAACTTTACCTGACAATGTAGATAAAAAAAATATATTGAAAATGGCTGAACACCATACAAATAAAAGCATTTTAGAAAAGATAAAAACACTGATAAATTATTAAAAATATCATAAAAGAAAAAATTGGAGCAGAAATAGATTATTTTTCTGATTATCTCGGCAAGATTAATGTTTTATGATTTAATAAAATAAAACTAGAAAAAGATTTTTATCTGACGATAATCCTCAATTGGATAGCAGACAATTTGCCTGACTTGATTTTCAAGTGATGAACCTGTCTCAATAAAGTGCATTTCTGATATTATAGACTCAGTGAAGATCTCGATTTTGTAGTTTTGACAGATGGTGGTGACTATGTCAGAGAAAAAACGCTCAAAACATATAAGAAGAAGCTGTCTGAATTTATCGAGACTTTATGATGTCAGATACAAGAATGAAGAACAAGGTTCAACAGCAATATCCAAGGCATGTATAGATTTACCTATCAGTCACTTATTGATACATCAACACAAGAGATTAAAATAGATATTCATCTGCAAAAAAGCTTGATGCATCCACCACAAAAATTACCTATCAAACATATCTTTACTGATACCATCACGGGTGATTTCATATTTGAATCCAAATATATCCATTGTATGCATCTCGATGAAGCTATGGCAGAAAAGATGAGAGCCTGATTGACTCGCAAAGATCCTGCAATCAGAGATTTTTTTGATGTGCGACATGCCAAAAATCAGTGATATGGTTTTCACAAGATCAAAAAGTTGATTCACAAAAAAGTTGAGGAGGTAGGGAAAATATACACATTAGAAAAAAATTATGATAAACTCAAAAAACAAATAGATACAGATTTGCGTCCTGTACTGGGAAGCAATATATGAGACTTCGATTTTGATCAGATATATAATTTTGTTTTATCCTTCAAAAATTAAAACATGAACTCACACATCAATAGAATCACCGATATTCTCCGTAGAGATGATGGTATCTCAGGAGCTATGCAGTACACAGAGCAAATCT
>CAYRIQ010000040.1:0-6407 GCA_964424505.1 uncultured Candidatus Peribacteria bacterium
TCTTTTGAATAAGGGTGTTTACATGACGAACTGATTCAGATGATAATTTTGCGTTGAAGTTTTCCATAATAATATGCAATAAAGGGGTAAATGTTTCATTTGTGTACTATAAGTATACCCCAAACAGCAAAACAAATCAAAAAATAAAATCAGAAAAATATATTTTTATCAACAAAATAGAGAAAAATATGTTTTATTATTTACAAAATTGTTTTTTTGTATGTTGTTGCAAACAATGAGTTATCAAAAATACATTAATAAATATTATTCAGTTCTTAAGCAACAGCTTTCTCATATTACATGTATATAACTTTTTATAAAAAATGGTGGATTATGCGACGATAAAAACTAATTTATTTAGACAAAAAATATATTCTGACTATAATTACGCATAGATTTAATGTTCACATTTCACCATACAATCATTTATTTATTTCATTCTTACATATGGAAAAAACATTACAAATTTGAAAAACACAATGGATTTTTATCCAAACACCCGATAAAGAAAGTATCGATAAGTTAGCTCAAAAATATAGTTTGCATGAGATGATTGTCGATGATGTATTGGGGATCAATGCACAATCAAAAATAGACACAAGCAGTGATCATTTTTTCTTAGCACTTACATTTACAAAATATATATCCGAAGAAGGAAGATATCTTTTTAATGAATTAGATGTAATTATAGGAGAAAATTATATTATCACTACCATAGGTATAGAATCACAAAGTTTCAATAAAATATTTGAAGATCTAGGCAAAGAAGCTGAAACAATTGATGGGTCTTACAAATCATCGCCTTATTATATATTGTATAGAATTATTGATGGTTTTTATGACAAGACAATACAATCATTGTGATTTTCATCACAAAAACTACTCGATATCCAAAACAATATCAACAAAAAATGAGAAGACGTGATAGATGAACTAATAAATGAAGACCTCAACAAAATTTTTATCAAGCATAATTTTCTTTCTCAAGAGGAAATTATTGATGAACTCATACAACATATCAATACTTTTCATGAAAAACATCTGACTACCTATTTCAACGATCTGAAAGCAAAATTAGCAAAAATTACCAGAACGATAAATGTGCTCACAGAAAAAAACGACTCACTTATGGGTGCATACAACACGTTTCTAGGCATAAAAAGCAACAAAAGTGTTACAAGATTGACCTTTATCAATTCTATTTTTATGCCACTAACCGTCATAGCTGGTATATGAGGGATGTCTGAACGAAGCATGATGACAGGCCCAGAAAACCGAAAAATCACATATCCACTTTTTATCGTTCTATGTATCATTATAGCGTATATTACCTATCTACTTTTACACAAATACTTTATGAAAAAATAATTTTGCACATGTATAAGCGCTCGTCCAAGCCCATTGTAAATTATATCATCACGTTTTCCCAGTAATATCGAGCGACTCGCCGATAAAAAACAATCAAGGAATTTTTTTTGATTGAAAAAACTGATCAAGCTCCTTCAATAAAACTCATCAAACTGACACTTTCGCCTCAGTTATAGGCCTCAACGCAGTGATACAAACATCACGGACAGTATTTCCTTCATAAAATCAAAAAAACTGAACAACTTTTTTGCTCGCTCACGACAAATCAACATCGATTTGCAAAGCATATTTTGAAATATCACCTATATATAACGTAGCGTCAAACACAATCGGTCAACTGAGTCCCCAATGAGTAAACAACACAGGTCATTTAGCACTATAGACAAGTTTATTTTCACAATAGAGCTTCACCATCGCTTGCACAGTATTTCCTGCAAGTGAAGAAAAGTCTTCACGAGTTTCCAAGCCACACAAAGCTCAATGTGGCACAGCAAGTCAAATTCAAAGCTGTTCTACCAACTCATACGCGAAAGGACTAGCACCGATTTGTGGATACGTCATCCCTCCCGTAGCGACGATTATACGCTTCGCAGCATACACACCAGCTGAAGTAGTGACGACAAATAATGTATTTTCTTTGTCACCTTGAAGTGAATGAATACTATCTTTTTCATTTCACTCAGAATGACTTTGTTGAATAGAAAGTACTTCATGATTAAGCACATGTTCAGTCTCATTATTTTTGGATTCATTGACAAGAAATTCTACAAGTTGTTTAGCTTTTCCACTCTTGAGCAATACTCTGCCATTTTCTTCTATGTTGGTTTCGATGCCATGTTCAGTCAAATATGCAATCATATCTTCTGGTCCGAAAGTATGAAACAATGAAGGAAGTGCTTTTAATGATTGTCCGACATAATGGAGTCCTAAATCAATAGTAATATTGGTCAGATTACATCTTTCTCCTCAAGAAAGTAAAACTTTTGATCCAAGCTTATCTGTTTTTTCTATGATACATTTCTTTTGTCCTTTTGGTAAAAATAAGGAACAAAACAATCCCGATGCTCATCATCAGACAATGATAATATCATACATTTGCATATTACAATTTGTAAGGTTTCAAAACATCTCCATAAGATTGCAATACAAATACATTTGCAAACAGACACGCTACAGTAAGTGGTCAAACTCAGCCAGGAACTGGTGTATACGCTGCAACACTATCTTTGATGGTTGGAATATTTACATCACCGACAGGTTTTCCATCAATAAGCCCATATCATACATCTACGACAATTTGCGTTTTATTGTCACGAAGAAAACTTTGATCAAGTATATGAACTTTTCCTGTACAAGAAATAATATATTCTGATTGTTTGGTGATCGTTTTGATTTCTTCGACAGGAGTATCGGCATTGCATGTATAGACAGTTGCTCCCCTCTTGATACATTCAAGAACAAGTGGTTTTCAAACGATATTACTTTGTCATAAAATAGCGATAGTTTTCCCTCTAAAATCATCTAAATGATATTTTTCAAGAAGATATAGTACTGCTTTGGGCGTAGCGGGAACAAAATCAACAAGCCCCATTTCTGATAATCAAACTATAACACCGCCAAGACCATCAAGATCTTTTTGAGGTGTAATCGCCGCTAATAATTGTTGCTTGTATTGTCCAAACATTTCTGGCAAAGGAAGTTGAATAATAATACCAACACATTCATCATCATGATTGAGATATCTAATAAGTTCCATAACTTTTCCAATACTATCATATTTCTGATTGATATAGATGCCAACATCATCAAATTTCCCAGCTTGATTCCTATCATATTCAGCTTGATGGTTTTGTCCAAATACAATAACAGGCAATCCTATAGCTTCTCCATAGGCTTTTTTGTGTTTGACATAAGCAGCAGAAGAATAATCTTCACCAAGAAAAATAATCGCTACATAAACATTTTTATCACCAAAAAAGGTGGTTCTTTTTTGAGTAAGGTCTTGTTGCAAACAAATAGATAATTCTTTTCATGATAGAAGCATAAATATACATAAGCAAAATAAACATGTGACGACTACCACATCAAAAAACATACTACCAAAATAAACAAAAAGAACAAGACTAAAAAACATTTTTTTATCTATAAGTAATATTGTCAACACAAAAGCCAGCAACAAAATTTGCATTTTTGAGCATATTATCTATACTTATATAGAGATTATACATCTATTTTAGAGATATAATAACGAGATGACCAATTTGTTTATAATTATCGTTATAGCACTAGCAATCCGATTGGTAGGATCATGGATGATCAAAACTATTTTTTCATCTATGCACAAAAATCATAGAATATATCAAGCAAACAAGATCAGATATCTCCAAATTAAAATACCCAAAAGCGTGACTACCAAATGAAATGAAGATGGAACAGATCATATCCAAAATATGAAACAAAACATAGAAATTATGAATCAGATATATAAAAATTTTTATTCAATCATAGATAATAAACGAAAACACCAAAAGTTTGGACACAATTACATTAGTATGGAAATGTTTATCGAAAAAGAGGTCATCAAGTTTATTATGTGAGTACCAGAAGAACATATAGACAACATGGAAAAACTTATTTCATCATTTTATATAGGTGCAGTAGTAGATCCTATTGATCAACCAAAATTGCTTGAAGCAGGGAAATATATGGCAGGATGAGAATTTATTCTGACAAAAGACAATGCGTATCCAATTAAAACGTATGATTCCTTTGAGGCAGATCCCATGGATAGCCTATTGTCTGCATACTCCAAAGTATTTACCGACGAAAAAATGTGTTTACAAGTTCTTATATCCCCTCTTGATGAAAACGCACTCAAAGAGCTCAGAAAACAAGCAAAAAAAATAAAAGAAGGAAAAAACAAAAGCTTTATAAGCTTATTGCTCAAAGATATACGAAAAGGCATTACAAGCACAAATAGCGAATCCAAAGATACCACAAAAGATGATGAGAAAAAAAGCGATTTATCTCAGCAACAGTCTGGCGATCTCGACAAAAAAGCAGAAGATGAAATATTTTCTATCAAAATCAGAGCACTAGTAACGTCACCAGAACCTAGTAGACCAGAAAAAATTATAGATGATCTCGCAAGATGATTTAGTCAATATAGCTATATAGGACTCAATGCATTTAAATTTAAAAAAAACAAAAATATCCAAAATTTTGCAAAAGATTTTATAAATAGACTATTTATAAGTGACAACCGAAACAAAAAAATGGTGATCAGCATCAAAGAACTTTCATCTATCATCCATATTCCCAACGCAAAGTTCAATAGAAATCCACGTATTAGCCGACAAAAATATAAAATCATTCCGGCGCCAGACAACATTCCGACTGAGGGAATCATGCTTGGATATAACACGTACGCAGGCATAAAAAAAGAAATTAGAATACTTTCTGACAACGACGACAGATTTAGACATACATACATTATTGGACAAACTGGTTCTGGTAAATCAACACTAATGTATACAACAGCACTAGAAGATATTAGATTAGGAAATGGTTTTTGTGTGATCGATCCTCACGGAGATTTTATAGAATTTATCATGAAACATTATCCAAAAGAAAAAATAGATGATCTGATTCACTTTGATCTTGCAAATACTGATTATCCCATTGCCTTCAATCCTTTGGATGGACCAGAAAACGACGATGAAAGAGATGTCGTGACCAACGATCTCGTAGAGATGTTTGTCTCTATGTATGGAGAAGAAATTTTTGGACCACGTATTCAAGATTACTTTAGAAATGCATGTTTTTTACTTATGGAGCAACCAGAAGGAGGGACACTTATAGACATTATGAGACTTTTTACCGACGATGCATTCGCAGAATCCAAAATTAGAAACGTAAAAAATCCAATCATAGCAGCTCGATGGAACAAAACCTATAAAAAAATGGGAGACAGAGAAAAAGCTGAAATCATTCCATTTATCCAAGCAAAATTCTGACCTTTCACAACGGGAACCTACATCAGAAATGTAATAGGACAACCAAAATCATCGTTCAACTTCTTCGACGCGATGAACCAAAAAAAAGTGATTTTAGTAAATCTCTCCAAAGGGCTTACATGAGAAGAAAATAGTAAACTCGTAGGCAGAATGGTAGCTATGCAACTCAAACTTTCAGCACTCAAGAGAGCAAAACTCGATCCAAAAGAAAGAGTACCTTTTTTTCTTTATATTGATGAGTTTCAAAACTATGTATCCAAATCTATCGAAAGTATCTTATCAGAAGCAAGAAAATACAAACTTGGACTTATTCTAGCACACCAATACATCGATCAGCTCAAACAAGAAGGACTTTGAGGAAATCTTGATCTCTCCAAAACTATTTTTGGTAACGTTGGTAATTTCTTCATTCATAAAGTCGGTGCACCAGATGCCGAATTTTTGGAAAAAGAGTTTGGACCAGAATTTTCAGCTATAGATATGGTCAACGGAGATACTTTTAGAGCTGTAGCCAAAATCGTAGTAAACAACCAACCCACAAGACCATTTAGCTTCAATACTAGGATACCATACAACGATCCAATCTTAAATATTCCAGAAAAAGTAGAAATTATGAAACAAATTTCTGCACTCAAGTGGTGAACAAAAAGAGAACTCGTCGATAAAGAAATTTATTTTAGAGTATGAGTATAAACTATTCACCACCACCCCACGTCATTCCGGCGAAAGCCAGGACAGGGGGTTATATAGTTTTCAATATTGTGGAATACATCCTACTGCAGGAGTCATCAACAAATGAACGTGAAAAGTAGGTCGAGCAAGTAGCCCCAACAACGGCTGGGGCAGTATCATATATGAATATAAAAAAGAGTGTGATATTGCCCTGATGACTCCAAAAAGGCCTTTTTGCTTACTTTTGCGGCCAGGCAAAAGTAAGCCAAGCGGAGCGTTTTAAATTAATAAAAATATTTGGCTTAAAGACAAAAAAAGTGTGCTGGGTTTGTTAAATTTCTATTATAACAC
>CAYRIQ010000041.1:0-6251 GCA_964424505.1 uncultured Candidatus Peribacteria bacterium
AAAAAATGTTTTATAAAAAAAGGAGTTTGTAATACAAACTCCTTTCATTTGTTATGCAACAATAAGTTCTCGTTTGGGTATAAACTTTGGGGCTGTTGTTGTTGTGTTTGTAACAGAAATCACAGTCATAGCCCTTAGTTTTCTGATATTGAATTTTTTATCACAATTTGTGATGATATCACTTTTTGCGACTTTTACGGCAACAATCTGTATGTTATGATTGTTTCCAGCTCTTATTACATCATTTTTTAGTCTTTCAATATCTCTATAGACACCATATCTTCCAATGGGTCCACTTGAGGCTATTTCACCTTGTTTAAAACATTCGTTTTGTGAAGCAAAATAACCAATAATTCCTTCGTTGTTTGCATTGCCCATAAATATTAATTTAATTTGTTTTTTGTTTTTGAGACAAATCTTATATACTTTTGCAAGAAAAAATCAATAGCAATCCAAAGTAATCCAACTTAGGTTATGTTAGTTTAAACATACTAGAGGAGTACTCCTCTAGTAAAATACCTTTAAAATTAGCTTATAGGCTCGCCTATCAGTATTCAAAATCGAGCGTTTTTGCCCTCTAACTGAGCTAAGTGCCACCTTAGTCTAAAAATAGGGCTTAAAATTTAGCCAAAAATGCTATATTTCGTATTTTTTGTCTTTTTATGATATTTTGTATATATCCAATATATGTGTTTTTATAGATCTATAATTTTTAATATATTAGTTCTTAACTAGAATATTTTTTATTTATTTAAAACCAATTTTTTCATTTAATATAATCCCGAACCTTGCACAAGATATATTGTGTATCGTTGCAATTATTGTTTTTTGCAATATTATAGATTTGATTGCTTGTGTTTGTCTGAAATGTCTTTGCAGATCTGATAAAACTCTTTTTGAGAAAGTATGTTTTTCATTTTATTGGCGATAGTACAACAAAGGACGATGTTTTCTGGCTCATATCCCCTATTGTTGTCTAATCTGTCGCATGATAACTGCCATTTTATCTTGTCTGACTCTTTTCCTTTTTTATAATGTATGCATCAATATTCCATATTGTATCAAGTATAATAACACTTACCCTTTTGTTTTTCTCGTAAACCTAATAAATCGTTAGTTGTTATATTAAATTCTATTTTTCTGTTTTTTGCTCATTGTTGTAACTGTTTTATGATGATATATAAGGCTCAATCTATAGTTTCTCTGTCTTTATCTCTTTTTTTGTAGATTCTGTTTTTTTTGCATTCTTTACATTCATAGAGATAACGGTATTTCCCAACCCAATAATTGTTTAGTCGTTGAATAACAAAATCTTTTGGAGCTTTAAGCTCTCAGCATTTAATACATTTGTATGGTTTATCTCCAAAAACAAGCTTTTCCCATTTTTGTTTGGTTGCTTCAGCCATTTCTTTCTGTAATTCTGGATTGTCGAGATACATAGTGACTTATCGTAGATAAATGTTTTCGGGCGGGCGGATTTTGTTCTCATGTTAGTATTTTGATCTTTTTAGATATTTCTGTATACCAAGAAGTATCAATATTGTTAGTATATCTAAAAATACTTAAAAAAAAATACATTTTTCTTTTTTAACAAAGTACATATCATGGCTTTCTGAGTCGTTTTCCTTTGTTTAGCTCACAGATATCTCTTTATGTTCATGTTGTTCTTCTTCTTGCAATTCATAATTATCGTAAAAAAAATCAAATGTTCATGTTGTAGTATTTTCTCAGAAAAACTTTGTATCGTCTAGGTCGTAATGATATACGGATGTAAGATGCCATATATTTCATTCTTTATCCTTTTCAATATAATATTGATTAAATAAGTATTTATCCCTACAATAACTGTTGTAATATTTTCTCCAGTATCTTCTATTAAAATATTCATTATCCTCATCATCATCAGATAAAAAGTCGCACTTATCATAATCTGTTTTATTGTGTCTCAATTCTGCTATAAGGATTTTATCTATACATGCCATTAAAAAATCTTTAATGATTTCATTTCCAATGATATCAACTTCTCATTTTTGTTGTTGCTTGATACTATTAGCTTGAGCTACAATTTCTTTGATTTCAGATTTTTCTAATCATAAGTCTGAAGCAATTTCTTCTCCTATGTGATATATCATTGGATATGTATTTTGATCTTTTTCTGTTTGTATTTCTTTTTCTTCTGTACTATTATCATCAATATGAGTTTCTCATAAAAATTCTAATCAATTTCAATAATAAATTAGTCATTTTATCATTCTTGGTGTGATATTTTTAATAAAATCATCATCTAAAATGTTATTTGGATAGAAACCTAAAACAATTCTCTTTACATATAAATATAGATTATGTCGAATTTTTGCCTCTAGATCCTTTTGATTTTTTAATTTTTCTCTTATTCCTGGACCTCGTTTTGACCAATCTTCTTCATTGTCCATATTCATATCATAAAAATCTTGCATACAAGAAATACATCCAAATAATTTATGTCATAATTCATTATCAGTAATTTTGTCGTTGTATATATAATCTTTTATGTCATATAATTCATTGTTTTTTTTGTTTTCATCAAAATTATTATATAATTCTTTGTTTATATGTCATTGTACTTCTTTTTCTTCTTCCCACATTTCACGTGCTGTATTAATATGTATTTTTTTCAAAGTATTTATTATATCATATAAATAAACAATTAAGTATATCTAAATATGTTTTAAAAGTCAAAAATAAATGAGAATACGCTCCTCTATTACACTGAAATAAAGTATAGCTATTGCTTAGGACTTTCTTAGGCTTGATTGTATATCTTTATATGGATATGTAGAACGTTTTATTTATTAGCTGAAAAGATCATGACAGACGAAACAACAGTACCAGAAGAAGTGACTACAGAAGTCGCAGAAGAAACTACACAAGCTACTTCTGAAGCAACAACTGAAGAAGTAACTGCAGAATAATTATCTTTGTTCTATTACTAAAAATTACTCCTCAAGGAGTAATTTTTTTGAAATTAGCAAGTACATTCGTTATCTTACTATCATAGTTTCACTCAAACGTTTTTTTGAAGCTCTTCAATTAGGATACTTGCATATGATCCTGATGGTAAAGTAAAGTTGAGTAGCACATCGTTTTGTTGAAATTGGACGCTAACATTTTTGGGGAAAACCCAGATTGGTCTTCTGATTCCATAAATTTTGTATTGTTTACATAGTTGTATGCTTTTTTCTGTGATTTTATTTTTTTCTAGAAGTCACTGCTCTTTCTTTCCTGCATCACTTTCTTTGGGTGCTAATAAAAGGTTATATCAGATTACGGGTCATGTAATCATCATGATTTCTGGATCAAAAGGGACTTCGTTTTTTAGGTGTTTTGGATAACGGAAAAATTGTGTGTCTTTTTCTGTGTCATCAAAAATTTTTACTGTATTGTTTGTTACTTGATAAATTCCAAACTGATTTTTATCGGTACTTGTGGTATTTACAACGATATCTCCATCCAAAATTTGTAGTCATTTTTTTGTCCTAGATTGGATATAATCATTGCAAATCCTGCTTCCGTATGATTGTATTTTGAAGATAATATCCTTTTTGTCTTGGAGTTTTAATGTTCATTTAAGAAGATCATTTCATTGTTTTGGATTTATTCCACTTATACCAAATCTTTGGTTTCCAAATACATTGGGGAATCATTTTGTGAATAAGTTAAGTATTTTTCTTTTTGTCATATCTTTTTCTTGTATGCTTAAGGTCTTATTTGCTCTGAGTCTTATATAAAATCCATTTTTTATAGGTGTAGTCATTCATATTGGGTCTGTATGTCGTCCTGTTTTTATGACTTTGGCTACGTCAGATATACTGTCTATAAATGCTCTTTCTCCACCTATTTTTTTGAGTGCACTTTTATATATACACATTCGTTGTCTTGTGATTGCTTTTTTGTCTTTGAGTCATGCTATCCCTATAGTGAGTCTAGGAATATTGCATCTTGCACATACATGATTTACTACGTCCATAGTGTTTTCGTTTCTTTTTTCAAAAAACGCAAAAAACACATCTCCTTTCCCTGCTAAAGTAAAAGGCAACTCCTCTGTTACTACGAAGTCTTGTGATTTTTGTTTAAATGAAAACAATCTATCGTCCATGTTTGTGATAAAAAGTAAATAATGGTAAATTTGCAATTTTAGCTGTTTTGAATATACTTAATCAGTAGAAAGTAGCAAGTAGAAAGTAGTATTGATGATCAAAAAAAATATTTTTATTTCTCATGTGTATGTACTGTATGCAATTAGCGGATATCAAAATTTCAAATCTTTTGAGTTTCCCTTACCACCCCGATCTCTCTAAGACTGAAGGTATAAAATTTTACAATAACCAAAATAATGGTGTAAACGTACTTATTTGACCAAATGGCGCTGGTAAAAGTGGATTTCTGCATATATTGAAACAAATACTTAAAGTCGGTCTTGTGTCAGATTATGTCTATGATAAGAAGCCTATTTTGGAGCAAAAAAATCATAATCAAGAAGCCATTCGTTGTAATAAACAATATATTTCATGAATACATAAACATTTTAGATATCAAGATAAACCATCTTCTGTAGTTGTCAATTTTACACTTACGGAACATGACTATGATAATATGCGTATTATAGCCGAAAATACTTCGCTTTTTAATATGCTTATCAAAAAATATAGTACACTCAATATTCAATATCCCATATATTCTGTAGAATCAGTTTTGCTTATTTCATCACGTTTTGTTGTAGTTTGTGATTTTGATGTAGACAAAAAAACGGTAACTATCGACACACACCACATGTCTCAAGATGAACAATTTGTGCTTCTTTATTTTCAAACATTTGAACTGATTCAAATTTGTGGAGATATATATAATGAGTTTGAAAGGCAATTGACTGAGCCACTACTCTCGCCACTTAAAAATTGAATTGGATTTATAGGAAGCAATAGAAGCTTACGCAATGTATCTTCAACAGTGTATCCTTATGCACGAGATTCATTTGTTTGAGATAAAAATTCATCTGAATATCATTCATATATTGGATTTTATCTTTGTGCAAAAAAAATACGAAATAGTATTTCTGATACTCTAACTTTGAGTGTAGATAAAAATATGATAGGAGATTATTCTCAGAAATTGAATCAATCTGAATTTTATATCAGTCTTGTTTCTGTTATAAAAAAATATTTTAATAGGACACTACATATTGAATATGCTGATTCTTGTATTACGTTTGTTTTGATAGATCAATTTGGTCAACGCACAAATTTTGACGCACTGAGTGATTGAGAACAATCTTTATTGTCTATGATTTTTTCTATGTATGGATATGATCTTAAAGATGGTATCCTTATCATAGATGAACCTGAAATTCATTTTCATCCCCAAATGCAAAAAAGTTTTTCAAGAATGATAGAAAAAATATATCAGAATATAGGGACACAGTTTATACTTTCTACCTATTCTCCTCTTTTTATCAACGAATCAAATATTTCCAACGTCTATAGATTTTCCAATATCAATGGTGAAACTCAGATCAAAAAATCTTATTTTAATTTATCTCCAGATGAATCAACACTGGTTCATTTACTTAAACTAGAAAATTTATCCAAGATATTTTTTGTAAATAAAATAATTATGGTCGAATGAGAAACTGATGCGTATTTTTTTGAATTTTATTTAACTTATCTTCGTAGATTTCCTGAATGGAAAAATAAAATAAAGGATTATGAAATTATAAATATCAATGGTAAATGATGATATAAACTTCGAAATAATTTTCTTACTAAATTTGGTCTACAGTCCTTTTTTATTGGTGATTGGGATAATATCGTAGATTATGGTTTTATGACTCAAGATGATTTGTGATATTATTATAAACAAGCTAAAATACAGTATTCAAGTCTCAAAAAAAGTTGAAAAACACATCGTCACTATAATAAGTTAGTAGATACTATTAGTAATATTTTTCCAAAAAAATATACTTCTGTCTTGAGCAGTATAAATACACTTTATAAAAAAAATGTTTTTATTCTTAAAAAATGAGATATAGAAACATACTTGGATATACAAGAAAAATGACTTGCATCAACGGTAGAGTTTTGTCATCATGATTTTAACGCTTGGTTACTAAATTCTCACTTGGATGTATGTAGACAAGAATTTGTAGAAATATTTTCTCATATATTTAAATAATATATGTTGATGCATTTTGGATATAATAGGTATATACAAAAATA
>CAYRIQ010000042.1:0-6158 GCA_964424505.1 uncultured Candidatus Peribacteria bacterium
CTAGATCCTCTCTATCTATTATAACTTAAAAACTTCAATTTTCAAACATCTTAACTGGTCTTTTAGGGAAAGTGACATTTTCATGGGTGCTAGAAATCACAAAAATGGAAGTGATTAGTAACTGTAATAGTAACAGCCTAGTCGTGAATTAATCTTTGGGTTACTGTTCACTCCCCAACCTAGATCACTCTAGCAAATCTATATGTGCAATATGCTGAAAATAAAAAAATATTTATCCACTGAAAACTTTTAAAGAGAAGGGAAATGTGCATAACATTTTCCTTCTCTTTTTACCTGTTCACAAGCAAATAATACAACCTGAAAATCCGTTCTATTATGGCAAAATCATTGAATTTATGCCCTATCAATCAGTATAAAACAGAGGTTATCAACCGTCAAAATGCACAACCTTTAAAAGTGCTGAATTGGCTTTTTTAAAGGGTTTCTGCTATAATTTTTGTATCAGAAGAAGGTGGGGAAATCACAATGAAACCGATTAGTAATCCAAATATAATTATACAAAAACAAGAAGCATGTATCCTATCTCAAAATGCACTTATCGATCAAATGAACGAAGTTATTTCTATTCAAAATGAGGAAATCGATTGTCTTAAGGAATGGACTGTTGGTCTTCTAGCTGAAAACGAACTTCTAAAAAAAAACAATGAAGAACTTCAAGATATTCTAAACCGTATGTTAAACGAACAGTAATTTTATGTTCTTTCTGGAGGCCACTTATGAAGTCGAATTTTGAATTTACTACAACTCTACAGTATCGCGTAAAGGCGCTTTCTCGAAAATTAGAAGCGTTTGTTTCTGGAGAGATTTATCAAAAGATGGCTTCCGAATATCACAAGATAGTTCAATATTATGAAAATATTCTTAAACAAAAAAATCTAGAACTCGCTAAAGCTCATAGTGAAACCATTACAGTTCGTAATTATTGGTGTGAAATAATGGACGATGTGGAAAAAGAACATCTCGATGAAAAAGCAAGTTGGCTTAAAGAAGTTCAAAAGCTTAAAGATCGTGTACTTGAAGTCGAACAACAAAGAGATGCTTCTCAGGACAAGTTAAAAGAAAGAAATAAGCAATACTATGAGGTAGCAACGGCATTAGAAGAAGAACAGGGAAAGAATCAAAAACTGACAGCTCAGGTCAATAAAGATTTTGAAAACTCGGCTCTACCTTCCTCCATGATTATAGGGCGAAAAAAGATTACAAACAGCCGTGAAAAAACAGAGCGAAAACCTGGTGGACAGACTGGTCATATAGGACATAAAAGAAAGCAGTATACACCGACAGAATGTCATGAAATCCCTGCTTTGGAAGACTATGCTAATAACCTGAATTTTAAGGCAACTGGAAAAACAATTCGAAAACAACTGATTTCACTTCACATGAACTTGGAAGTTGTCGAATTCAGCACGCCAGAATATCGGAATATAAAGACCGGACAGCGTGTCCATGCTCCGTTTCCAGAAGGATATAAGGATGAAGTGAATTACGATGGGACAGTAAAAGCAGCAGCTTTTCTTTTAGGAAATGAATGTAATGTTTCCCATGATAAAGTGCGCCTTTTTTTATCGGAGTTAACAGGGAATGAATTGACGATTTCAAAAGGTATGATTAATGGACTTTGTAAAGAGTTTTCATTAAAAACAGAAGCAGAACAGAAGGAATTATATAAAACACTACTAAGCTCACCGGTTATGAATATCGATTTTACCAATGCAAATGTCAATGGAAAAAGCAAGCAGGTGCTCGTTTGTTCCGCACCAAATACAGCAGCTACACTATTTATTGCTCGCCATCAAAAAGGACATGCTGGGGTCAAAGACACTCCCGTAGAAGTATATCAAGGAACGCTTGTCCATGATCACGATAATCCAAACTTAAATAAAATCCAAACCTTTTGTTGACAAGTGCTTAATTCATAATTGTTTTATTAAAAGGTTTGGATTATAAATATTGACTATAGTGTAAGCCCACAGAAGTTTAGAAGTGATCCATCATTTGCTTTCCACTTTGGAGTCACCATTTTTTCATTTTCATTTTCGATGGTTGCTAGCGCTTCGAAGACTTGATCTGTAGTTATGTCTAAGTAGATCATAGTTGTTTGAAGATTTTCATGACCAAGTAGAAAAGATATTTGTACAATATTCATGCCATCTTCAAGCCAGTGACTGGCTTTAGCATGTCGAAAATTATGGGCATGTAGATTTATTGGAACATCTGGGCAAGCAGTATGACATTGTTTGGCATATTTTTTTAAGAACTTATCTATAGCCGGCTGGCTCAGCTTTCCGTACTTTCCTGTATTTCGTGAATAAAAAACATAAGCTTCCTGATCTAAGAAATCACCATGGAAATCCTTCAAATATTGTTCCATGTGATCTACTGTTCTAGGAAGCAGATAAAGCGTCCTTATCTTTCCGCCTTTTCCAACAACAGACGCATATGGCTTATTGCTTTTTAGGTGTAATTGTTTTACTTTCATATCTAGCAACTCATCAAGACGAGCGGCTGTAGAATAAAGAAGAACCATAAATGAGACATCTCGCCTGCCAGACTTAGTTGAAATATCTGGTGCTGCTAAGAGTATTTTAACAGCATCTTTTGAGAGTCCCAATACTTTTTTTCTTATTGCCTTTTTTCTGGGAATTCCACATATTCCATGATAAAGATATAGTAATGAAGTGTCACGACTGCCAATATATTTCAAAAATGTTCGCAACGATGCAATTCTGACGTTTACAGTAGCTACAGAGCATTTTCTATCATGGAAAAGCCATTCAATCCAGCTTTCGACATTCATTCTGCAAAAACAGTTGAATGTCAAAGTAGTACTTGTTACTCCGGTATTTTTTTCGATAAATATTATATATAGTGAAAGGGCTGTTTTGTAAGACTTTAGGGTATGTTGACTTCCTGTAAGATGGGTTGGTGCATACTCAGATAAAAAATGATGGATGTATTTTGCTACTTCAATAGCTTCCTTATTTGGTTTTTTCATAGCTTCACCTCCGGTATGATTTCATCCATACTATTTTTTGTGAGTTCAGCTAATATATTTGAAAATGCGGGTACTATGGAAAAATAAGCTTTAGTTTCATCAATGGAACGATGACCCATACTCATACTTAAATATGTGAGTTTGTCAAAAAAACTAAAACTATCGCCAATCCACTGATTGATATTACTTGTGGCGTAATGATGTCTTAGCTCATAAGCTGTTGCTTTTTCTGTACTGAACTTTTTCCATAATGATTGAAAGTTTTGTATAACCCATCCTTTTCCATGTGGAGTATCATTAGCTGATGGAAAAAAATAAATCCTTTCAGGTATGAGTTGTTGTATCACTTTATCATATCTTTGCATCAACGCATTCATTGTGTCATGCATAACAACATAATGTTGATCATTCCCTTTTGTATCTCTAATGCTGAGGACACCGTTTTTAAAGTTAACATCTTTTCTTTTTAACAGTCTAGCTTCAATTGTCCTTATCCCACTACTGAAAAGAAGTCGAAAAAAAACAGGAATTATGATCTGATGTAGCTTATGTGCTAAATCATCATTCTTTGCCCTGATGGAATCGCATTCGCGAAAAAATGCGGTCAACTCGTCTTGCGTATAATCATGGGGAATGTAGTTTCTTTTTTCTTTTTTAGGTGCTTCTGGAGGTATAACTTCTGTTGTCTGACGCTCCCTTAAATATTTTATAAAACTTATTACAACATAAATCCTAGAGCGACAAGAATTATTCATTTCCGAAGTTCTTTTTCGACACCATTTGTCAACCATTTCTTGTAAAAGTATTGTATCATTCGGATAATTTTCTGCAACATATGCATCAAATAGTTTTAGATTTGGCTCATATGATGATATATTCCAATTACCAGACGATTTTCTAAAGCATATGAATTTTTCTATCGATGGAGCTAGAAAAGATTTAAATAGAATCATATCATGAACACCTCCTCGCTGACTGGATAGGATTCAATGCTGATGGAACATTCCTTAAGGTGTAAAAAATCTGCATGAAGATATGGTTCTAAAGAATCTGGTGCAACGTGTCCAAGCGCTTTTGTTATAACGGGCTGACTTATTCCTTCCATGAGCATGGATGTAGCTAATCTATGGCGAAAAATATGGGTTCCCTTTCGGTCCGTTGGATTCAATCGAATTCCGGACTTTATAAGTACTGCTGAGGTAATGTTTGATATTCCCTTTGGAGTCAATGGTGAATGGGGACAGGAAATTCCAAGAAATATATTCTCAGCATTGCTTGCTGGACGTTCTTTCGTTATATAATCGAAAACTGCATTACCAACAATAGGAAGTAATGGTAATTCAATAGGAACTCCGGTTTTATTTTGGTATAAACATATTTTGTCTGTTTTCCAGTCAAATGTGTGAAATGTAAGAGAAGCTATATCGCAAGCACGAAGTCCAAGATATAGTAAAAGACATAGTATAGCTTTATCACGTATAGAGACTATTCCATCAGCCATCTTTGACTTTAATATTTCCGTTTCAGTCTCTGTGATATACTGGATGTTCTTCCTTCTATTATGAATTGGTGGGCAAAAAGAAGCTAATATATTGCATGTAGCGGAGTAGCCACTGCAAGCACAAAACATACGACGTAAAGCGTTTTTGGTACCTGCGCTTTTTGTTGGATTTACTCCATCGTTTGAAAAATAACTGAGCACCTGCTTTTCCGTGATGGCATCTAAGTGATTGCAACCTAAATTTTGTAAAAATAGTAAGAAATTCGACAAAATAGAGACCTCTTTGTGAACATTATCTCCCTTCACAATTGAATTGTTTGATATAGATAGATAGTAATCAACCAATTCTTTAAACTCAAAATGAAGCTTTCCATAAGCTGTTCGGTCCCATAATCGGTGTCGATTTTGACTGTTTGGATATAAATCATACAAATCAAAATTCGCTATAAGACCAATTATTGTAGCTTTTCCAACCATTCTTCTGTAAGATTTACTAGTGTCTGTGTAGTCTTCATAAATGTCATAATAAGATTCCCATGTATTGTTTTTTTCGTGATCTAAAATATGTGATATTTCAGATTTCACCATTCGGATATAGATTCTACTATACCCATTTACCTCCATATAATCGATGAGTTTCATTTGATTTTGACGTAAATTTGCGAATTTCATATTTGTAAATCCTCCTTTTTAGAGAATTATACATAATAAAATCCAAACCTTAAATATGCTCCTACCTTAAAGCAGTATATATTCAACAAAAGGTTTGGATTTTATTTAAGTTTGGATTATCGTGAAAATCCTAACCTTTGGATTTTCACGATAGGACATTTTATTCTTATGGAACGAATCATCAGGAGTGTATGCAACATAACCTTCGTTACTTAAAATCAAGTGTGGAGAACGAAACAAACCTGACTTGGAGCAAAGAAATGTATGACCATGTGAAGATGATGATACATTATCATAATAGTCACGAAGAAGTAAACGAAGTTGACTTAGTGAGAGTCAAAGAGCTTGAAGAGCGATATGACGAGATTCTTGATATGGCAGAAGAAGAATATGAAAATGAACCGCCAAACAATTATTATAGAGAAGGATATAATCTTTTCATACGATTAAGAGAGTATAAAAAGAATGAGCTTTTATTTTTGCATGATAAGAGAGTTCCCACAAACAATTCTCTATGTGAACGATTAGCTAGAGTCTACAAAAGAAAACAAAAACAAGTCATGGTAATGCGAAGCTTTGATAATCTGGGTTATCTCTGCAACAGTATGAGCGTGGTCTATTTATTGCGCAATACAAAAGATAATATGTATGAGAAGATTTCCTCCATTTTCGAACGAAAATTACAAACAAAAAAAAGGTAAAAATAACTGGTCTGATATAAGACCGGTTATTTTTTGCCTTTTAGTTTAGGTTGGGGAGTGAACAGTAACCATGAATGAATATGTATTAGAATAATTATTTACTATAGTATTGCAAATTGTTATAAAAAGGTGTATAATTCAGTTAAATAAGAGTTTAGATTATCTGAGGACGGAACAGGCAGCCGTCACGCCCTTGTGGTCTTGAAAGAGATGTAGGAGACGCCAACCTACCGAATAATCTGAGTTCTTATTTTTATATGCACAAATA
>CAYRIQ010000043.1:0-6093 GCA_964424505.1 uncultured Candidatus Peribacteria bacterium
ATTGCTTTGTTGGCGTCATATACTCTTGTACCTTTTCGCTCTGGGACTTCGTCAGTAAATTCACCGTAATCATTTACTGGTAAAAAGAGCCAATTTTTGGAATCGTCTCTTGGTAAAAATTGTGCGACTGCGTTGTAATCATCCATTCCAAATGCTGGTGCAATATGTACGATACCTGTTCCATCTTCGGTACTTACAAATTCACCTGCTATGATGTTAAAAAATTGATCTTTGTATGATTGTGCTATGCTACTATTGTTGATATATGGGAAGAGTGGCTGGTATTTTAGTCCTATCAGAGCTTCTCACTGTATGGTATTGATCAATATATATTCGTCAGCATTTTTGTAATATTGTTTTAAAAGATTTTCGGCAATAACAAAATATTCTTCTGCGTCTCTGTCATAGACTATGCTGTAGTGAATGTGTTTACCTACTGCTAAAAACATATTGCTTGGCAAAGTTCGTGGAGTAGTGGTCCAAGCTAATATACTTAATTGTGCTTTTGGATTTGTTTTTTCGAAAAGTCTATTTTTATAGAGATAGAGATCATAAAATTGATTTATGATTTCAAAATCATCATCTACTATAGTATTTTCTATTTTTACTGCGAATCCCAGCTTGTTGTCAGAAGGAATGATCTCTGCCCAGACCATTTGAGGTAATTTATCTGGTTCCATGAGCTTTGGTTCGCCTTCTATTTCTATTTCAAACATATTGAGATTGAATAATCCTCCACGCAATATTTCTTTGATACTTCAAAGTGGTGTCATTTTCGTTACCTCTACTCATAATTCTTCTGCGATTTCTTTTTTTACTGTTTCTTCCAATGTATCTCATTTTTCTACTTTCCCTCCGGGACAAAGATATTTTTGTCATTTGACACTATAATTCATGAAAATTTTTCCATCACGTTTGATAATACAGTCAACGATTTCCACTAGTCCATCATCGGTAGTTTCATATTGTTTAGGTTTAAAATTTCGTTGATTATTTTCGTCCCGAAGTAATGAAAATTTGATAGTAATCGCTGGATCTTGTCTGTCTTTATATCCTTCATTGACTTCAGAATTTGAAAGGGTAGTCGCACAACTTGGACACATCCATTGCACATTGAAGCCTTTATATACAAGATTTTGATTGTACATATTTTGAAATGCTCGTATTACGGATTGCATGAAGTCAAGATTCATCGTATAATATGCGTGATCCATATCTGCTCGTCTTCCTAAGTGATCAACAAATATTCTTCGTTCATCACTAGTGTTGTTTACATACTTTCTACACTCTTCTATAAACTTTTCCACACCAATTTTTTCTTCAATATCTTTTTTTCCATCGATCCCTAATACTTGTTCAACTGCTTTTTCTACAGGTAATCAATGACAATCTCGTCCTCGATCTCTGTTTACTTTGTATCATCTCATTGTTTTATATCTCAAAATAGTATCTTTCATAGATGAAGCAAGTCCATGTCCAAAATGAGGTGTCCCTGAAGCAAATGGAGGACCGTCATAGGTAACAGATTGAAATTTTTCTGACCTCTGATTGAGAGATTTCTCGAAAATATTGTTTTCTTTCCAATACACGTTAAGGTTTTGTATCAATTCTTTTTGATTCATAACTATATGACTAAATTGTTAAAAGGTTGTAAAAGGTTAACGTTCAAAACTTATTATCGAAAATAGAATATAGTAAAAGTCGAAAAGCTTTCAAGTCAAAGCGTTACATATCTATTCCTCCCGGGTGAAGTTTTATTTGTTTTTTTTGGTGAAAAGAGTATTAAGATGGAAAGATTGATATACTAGTTTGTTGGTTGAATGTCTTTTGATTTTTTTTATTATTTTAATTGGTTTTTATGAAAATCTTAGTCCTTAACGCCTGAAGTTCTTCATTGAAATATCAACTCTTTGCTATGGAAAGTGATGTCGTGTTGGCAAAATGAATCGTTGAGAAAATCTGAATGGATGGTTCTTTTTTGAATTATACTCATGCTACAATTGAGGAGACTATTACCATGGAATTACCTTCTCATAAAGAAGCGTTTAAACTTATTATTGATACGTTGATGGTCCCTTCTACAGGAGTTTTAACATCGCTCAATGATTTGCATGCTATAGGACATAGAGTAGTGCATGGTGGTGAATATTTTCAAGATCCAGTCATCATCACTGATGAAGTAATTCATAAAATTACTTTATGTACAGATTTGGCACCATTACACAATCCAGCAAATCTTTCTGCTATCCTTGCATGTAAAGAAATAGTCCCTCATATCCCTCAAGTAGCTGTTTTTGATACAGCATTTCATCAAACTATGCAACCAGCAAATTATTTGTATGCATTACCAAAAAAATATTATGATCAATATAAAGTCAGAAGATATGGATTTCATGGGATTTCTCATCAATATGTGTATACTACTTTACTCGAAAAATTGAGAGATTGAGAGATTGAAAGATTGGACCATTGGAACCTTGATGCTTTGAAAGTTATTACGTGCCATATAGGTAATTGAGCTAGTATTGCTGCTATCCAAAATGGAAAAGTGATAGAAACTTCTATGGGAATGACACCATTGGAAGGACTTATGATGGGGACGAGATGTGGAAATATCGATCCCGCTATTATTCCTTATCTTATGAAACATGAAAATATGACTCCTGATCAAATAGACACTATGCTCAATAAATACAGTGGTTTGCTTTGAGTTTCTGGCGTGTCTGCTGATATGAGAGATATTATAGCTGGTGCTGAACAGGGAAATCTCCATTGTGAAACAACTATTACTATGTATGTTAATGCTATGGTAAAATATATCTGATCATATATGGCATTGTTGTGAGGTGTTGATTGTATCGTACTTACTGCTGGAGTTATGGAAAGATCAAAATTTATTAGAGCTAGATTACTCAATAGGCTTGCTTGACTAGGAATATTTTTGGATATTCAGGCCAATGATTCTGTCTCTTGAATTACGGTAATTTCTACTCTAGCATCAAAAGTAAAGGTTGTGGTTATTCCAACCAATGAAGAACTTATGATTGCCAAAGATACATATATGTTGATGAAACATACTAGTAAATAAAAACATATATTCTGGTTGATTTTTCTCGTATATATAGTCCTTGAAATGATGGTCAAATTTCATATACATGATCTATGTGTACTATTTTTATATTATTACTCAATAATTACTATGGAACAAGCTCATCAAAAAAAACATTTTAGTGAAGAAGATACTTTGGATAAAGTAGAAAAAAAAATTGATCAAAATATGGAAAAAATAATGAAAAAGTGATTTGTCCAAAAATTTCTCAATCATAAAATCATTAAAGATATTCTGGCTTCTCATTTCATCAATTATATCAATCATACAGTGCAACCATACCTCAAAACTATTTTTACTATTTTGTGATGGATATCATT
The DNA here is from genome assembly GCA_964424505.1 of uncultured Candidatus Peribacteria bacterium. Lineage (GTDB taxonomy): Bacteria > Patescibacteriota > Gracilibacteria > Absconditabacterales > Absconditicoccaceae > CAJBLF01. Next base: position 3,430 of record CAYRIQ010000043.1, read on the forward strand.
TATTACTTGAATTGTAGGTATTTTTTCGTTTTTGATCTCTTTGAGTGGTCTTGGATTTATGTTTAGTTTAGGTTTTGGTATATGACTTCGTGTACTTATTTATGTTATATTGGCATTGATGTTTTCTTTGCTTTCTCTCTTTATAGGGATCGGTATGATAAGATTGAAAAAACGATTGATATCATTGGTTATTCTTTGACTTGGTATTTCTTTACTTGCTTTTGTTGTAAGTTTAGTCCCTGTGGGATTATATTCATATAGATCATATGGTAGTTTTTGATGAAGTTTATTTAATCTTGTCATTACTTTTGTGCTTGTATTGTTGGTCATAAAAAATGAACAATATTTTAAAAAATAAGACTTCTATTTTAGAACTTACTACTTGGATTATAAAATATTTTTTCTAGGTTCTAGATATTTATTTATTTAAAAATTTTTATGAAAAAATATTTGTTTTTTGCCCTTATGTTTTCTTTTGTACTTTTGTGATGTAAAAAAACTGATTTGACTACTTTACAAGTAGCTACGATTGCTGATTTGACTGCATTACAAAATGTAATTACACAAGTTTCTCAGGAGATGCAGGCAAAAACTATTTCTTTGGAACAAGCACAAATACTTTTAGATCAGCTTCAACAAAAATATGTAGATTTGACGATTAGTCCTAAAAATGCTTTTGAGGAGCAATTTGCTTCTTTACAAAAAATATTTGACAACAAATCAATTGGCTCTTATACGTTACCACTTTGGTCTAAAAGACTTGGTATGACTTATCCACAACGTATGATCCTGGATAAATCGCTTTCTAAATCTATTATAACTGATAAACAAATATCATATATTCTTGTTTATAGCGGTGAATATACTGTTGCTTTGCAACAAGCAAAACTTATCGCGCAAAAAGCTAAGCTTCAGGTAAGTAAAAATTTTGTACAAGCACAAGCATTGGCTAAAGTGGGAAATATTGATTATATCTCAGGTTTGGATATCTCTGGATTGACTCAATGAATTGTCTATCTCAATCATGAACTTTTGGATACAAATATCGATAATTTCTTGTCAGTAAGTGTTGATCCTACGTGAACTTTGGTTATCGAAGTAACTAAATATAATTAAAAACTCGATGGAAGAAGTAAATTTACTATTTTATATAATAAATGCAATGTAATGAAGTATGTATTGTGAATTATTGTTTCCTTGATGGGGATAATGAGTGTGAGTTTTGCTCAGGAATATATTTTATTTTATGGAAATTGATGTCCGCATTGTGCAAAAGTAGAGCAGTATATCAAAGATACTAATCTTACTAAAAAATTTGATTTGACCCAAAAAGAAGTGTTTTTCAATAAAAAAAATCTGAATGAATTTAACGGATATCTCGAAAAACATACCCTAACTTATGATAAGATTGGGGTCCCTTTTTTGATTATTAATAGTGGTACAGATTGTAATTATATCAATGGGGATACAAATATTATACAATATTTTTCTGGTAAATTTGCACAAATTGCTGCCACAGAATGCAAAGAAACTGCTTGAACGTGATCATTGCAACCAGTAGAAAAAAGTCTTAGAGAAAGATTGTCATTTTTTTGAATCATGTTGCCTGCCGCAATCTCTGATAGTATCAATCCTTGTGCGTTTGCCGTAATGCTCTTATTGCTTTCTACTATTCTTACAAGACATAAAAGCAGAAGAAAAACGTTTTTTGCGTGAGCGATGTTTTCTCTAGCAGTGTTTCTTACTTATCTTGCTATGGGTGTTTGACTCTTTTCGGCACTTGCAACTACTAATAATACGTTTGTGCTTAAATTGGTTGTAGGAATATTGTGACTTGCTGTATGACTTGCAAATCTCAAAGATTATTTTTGGTATGGAAAGTGGTTTGTGATGGAAGTACCATTTAGTTGGAGACCTAAAATGCATGATTTGATCCACAAAATATCATCTCCTTTCTGAGCATTTTTTATTGGAATATTGGTGAGTTTGTTCCTTCTGCCTTGTTCTTCAGGTCCGTATTTCACTATCTTGTGATTTATGAGTTCTCAAAGCAAATCTCTCAATCTTCGATGATATATTTATTTGATAGTGTACAATCTGATTTTCGTTTTACCTATGTTGATTATAGCAATCATGGTAAGTCTGTGATATGCTAATGTAGATAAAATTGCCAAAATCAAACATGAAAAAACTAAACTGATCCGTCTCATTGTATGAATACTTATGTTGGGACTTTGAATCTACGTATTGACTACTATATAGCCGTATAACAACGCCAGATTCAGGTCATGAGATAGTAATATATTATCTATCGCCTCGCCGGCTTGGCGTTTCTTTTTTGCTTCCAGGTCAAAAAAGAAACCAAATTTACCTGCCGTAGGCAGGAAACCCTTCCCCGCAGTTACATGCGGGGCAAGCTGTCGATTATGATCTTCATGTTTATTGATAATAGATATTCATTGGATTAACGTTTGCTGCTGGTACGATGTCCGCCATAAGCGGATAGTGTATAGCAGCTGTTAGATGACCGAGGTAATCCGAGAGGATGTATCCTCAATTTGGATTGACTCAACTGCTAAATCGCAGGAGCCCATCTAAATTAAAAAAAATGGCTAAAAGGATGGAAAAGTGTGCTGGGTATATCAAAAAATAGCTTTATTTAAG
>CAYRIQ010000044.1:0-6035 GCA_964424505.1 uncultured Candidatus Peribacteria bacterium
TATAAATGTGTATGTCCAAGTATATCCAAATATGTCCAAAAAGCAAATGATTTTTTCTATTTGAAGCTTATTATTAAATATTTATATGTTCTCTAACGTCCACTTCTAGTCTGATGTCGTTAGATATACAGACAGAAGTTGTTGTCGGATTCGTCTGTTTCGCCTCGTGAATTTTAAAAACAAATTTCCATTGTCTATCCAAACTTTCACAGTAATTTACAAAAAACTTTTTTTGTGATCTTTATTTTTGTGCAATAGTTATTTTATAAATTTTATGATCTTTTTCATCCCAAATATCCCAATTTGGGTTTACTGGAATATCAGGAAAACTAAATGAAACACCTTTAAATCATGCTTCTATTAATTTGTTTTTGGTAAAATCTTGTGTTCTGAAATGATCAACTATTTCTTCATAATCTTTTCATTTTATTAAAGATCTTGAAAACTTTTTTCATCAGACCTTTAAAATAGTTTTTACCTTATCTCAATCTGCCAAATTTTCTACTGTTGGATAGTATTCGAACTTCGTCTCTTTTCCAATACACTCTTCCCAATTTTCATCTCATATTAATAGAATTCATCATTTTTTTAACTTTTGATAAACATTTCTTAGTGTATCTTTGTATGTATTTTCGTCCATAGTACACAAAGAAAATCTGAAAAATACAAAATCTAAAAAATCATCATTTATAGTTTCTATATTTTCTATGAAATTTATGTTTGGATATTGTTTTTTTGCATTTAAAATTAGATCTTTACTGATATCCAATCAAATCATTTCTGCTCACGATTCTGCAAAATCTTTAGTTACACTTCCATCACCACATCAATAGTCTAATCAAACTATTCATTTAATACTTCAGAAATATTCTTCTACTTTTTTGATCATAGGATCTGTTAACATATATTTATACGAATTAGATTCTTTTATAAATATTGACCAAAAATTAGCTATTTCTCAAACATATTCGTGCGACTTATTTTTTTTAGCAACAAATACAACTGATGGTACAAACTCTTTTTCATTAATCATACCATCATACTCATTTCAAACTAACTCATACTTTTCAATTACAATATCGGAAAATCCAACTTTTTTCAATATTTGTAATAAGGTTCCTTGAGAGTAAAAAAAATCTTGGACATCTAAAGTTCATTCTCATAAATTTAATCTTGCAATGTAAGGATCACCATCTTTTAAAGTCAAATATTTTTCATTTTTGGGAAATTCAAAAGCTAAACATTTCTTTCCATAAAATTCTTCTAAATTACCTATTATAAACTGAAATTTTCATCATTCTTTGATTACTTGAAAAATATCTAAAAATATCTTTTCAATAACTTCTTTGTCTTTTATGGTTTCGTAAACATACATTGAATATACTTCATCAAATTGTATTCAAAAATCCGTAACTCTCTCTACTCAGTTTTTTGATAAATGAACAAATTTTCATCACTTTTTATTGTTAAAATTTGCTGTTTTTATTGCTTCTTCATCGATATCTACTCCATAGATATTTTCGCCTCAATTTTCGAGAAGAAAATTTGCATAATGCCCATGTCAACATCAAAATTCTAGTATATTTTTATTTTTTAAGTCTCACATATTTTGGATCATTTTATGAAACAGGATATTATCATATTGTCTGTTTTTTAGTGAGTGTCATATATGAAGTGAAGCAATTTCTTTGTAAATAGTTTCAGAGATATTAGTCATTTATTGTTTATTGAGGAATTAAAATATTATTGATTTTTTTATACTTTTACCATTGTGTTCATTAAACTTTTTTAGCAATGTTTCAATTTTACTTTCCTTGAATATATTTTTCATATCAGTTTTTTTTACGAATCCTTTTTTTACTGAAAAATTTAGAAAATCAAACAATTTGTCATAATAATGTTCGATATTTAAAAATCCAAATGGTTTATTGTGAAATCCAAGCTTGGCTCGAGTAATAATTTCAAATATTTCTTCCAAAGTTCATACTCATCAAGGGAAGGCAATAAATCAATCAGATAGCTCAAACATTTTTTGTTTTCTTTCGTGCATAGAATCAACAATGTATAGTTTTTTGAGATTTTTATGTCCAAACTCATCTGCAATAGATCTTGGAATTATGCCGATAATTTCTCAATTACTTTCCAAAACAGAGTCTGCAAGTCTTCACATCAAACCAGCATTTCCACCTCAATAAATAACTGAAACATTATTCTCAGACAAATATCTGCCAAGCTTTATAATTTCAGCTTCAAATATTTTATTATTTCACAAGTTGGCTCAACAATAGAGACATACAGTTTTAATTGATTCCATTTTTTACTCTTGATATAAAGATTTGTTTCCAAAAAAGTTTTTTGTCGTCCATTTCAAGTTTAGGGCGAAATAGATGTCCGACAACGTCCGTTGCTAATCTGACGTCTGTTAAGATGTATAGATAGCAGCTGTTGTATTGACGTAGCGAACCAACATTTGTATTAAAAATGTGAGCTATGTCATACAACGTTTGCCGATGGTACGACCGTACTTGTTATGTCGTGCATCGGCTGTTGTGGAACCGAGCTTTTGCGAGGCTTGCGTATTCGTGTATCTTATTTAGTCAGCATATATTTTTCTTTTTTAGGGGGTGTTTTTTTATTCTTTACCTAATCAGAGTTTAGATAATATAAAATCAACTCTTTTACTAGGGGAAATATCGTGGTTATTTAATAATTCCTCTGTAGTTGGTACTTCAATGCTATTATATCTACTAATATTAAGTGCCTCTCTTTTTAATGAATCTAATGTGGATGCTTCTTTTAGTTTTATGTCATCTAATATTCTATGTTGATTTTTTAAAGGATGTTTTATAAAAAAAACTTGATCATATCTTCTGCTAAAAATATCTGTAAGAATATTTTCCAGTTCTAGACCAAACATTTGCCTATGAGCAATATCATCTATAAATGTAGAATCGAAAAAAACAAAACCATCTATGTTATCGGCCATTTGGTATTGTTCTATCTTTTTCTCATGAATATGATCTTGAAACTCTTTTGTTTTTATAAGATTATTGAATATTATTTCTTTAGTGGTTCATTTTAATAATTCTAATTTTACTAATTCTGTAGCAGCTTCAGGAAATACAATATATCAACGCTCTTTAATCATTTCAGTGATAGTCGTTTTGCCACTTGCTGGAGCTCATACCAGTCATACTTTAAATGCCATTATACTAAATTATGTTATAAAAGTTTTAATAGTTTTTAATAAGTTTTTATGTTCAATAGCAAAAGGGAAATCCTCTTTCATATAATTTGTTTTAATTAATATACTATCTATTCATTTGTTTTTTGTAGAAAGATAATCACGATTATATGAATCTCAAATATGAAGTATTGTATTCAAATCAAGTTTGTTGTTATATGCAAAATCCACCAACATTTCTCATTTATTCTCTGGATAATCTCTAGCACTAATGATAAAATCAAAATATTTAGATATTCAAAGCAATTCTGCTCTTTGTTCCACTTGTTTTTGGGCTATGGAAGGTATATTTGGATTGGTTGACAATAAAATAAGTGTAATTTTCTTTGTTTTACAATAAATAAGAATATCCATTATTCATGGTATTAAAATAAGATTTGCATTAGCTTCTTCGACTGAAGGAAATTTTTCATAAATCCGATGTGGTGCTTTTTTATGTTTGGTAAATTTGGGATACCAAAGTGTTCAATCTCAATCAAATGATATTACTGTTTTCATGTTATTTATGAAATTATACATTTAAAGCTTTATTAGAATATCGATTTCGCTTCCTTTTTCAAAGGAAGATTGCCCAAAGGGCAATAAACACCCCCTAGAGAAAAATATATGCATTCCGTTTTAAGATACACGAGTATGTTCCACAACGTTCCGGCTCTCGGTGGACGTAGGAACGACCATCAGGAGAGAAGTATGTCCAGCAGAGCCTGTTGTATTGATGTTGCAGGCTATTTTACGGAATAGTTTTATTACTGATATTTTTTTTGACTCCTCGCAATGTCATACAACGTCCGTTGCTAATCTGACGTCTGTTAAGATGTATAGATAGCAGCTGTTGTATTGACGTAGCGAACCAACATTTGTATTAAAAATGTGAGCTATGTCATACAACGTCCGAGCCTGGTACGATGTATGAATATATGTCGTGCAGGCTCTGTTAGGCGAGTGAGCGAAGCGAACAAACGTACATTTTTTATCTATTTAGTAGATTATTTCAATTTTTTTGTCACTAATATTATATTTTTTGTTTACTTTAACTTTATCTGCAAAATATTGATCATGGGAAACAAAAATTAGAGATCCATCATAGTCTTCTAACATATCTTCAATAGACTCTCTTGTGTTTATATCAAGATGATTTGTCGGTTCATCTAAAATTAAGAGATCTATTTTTGAACTTAATATTTGCAAAAATTTTACTTTTACTCTTTGTCCATAACTTAATTTATCCATTGATTCAAAAATTTCTGTTTGTGAAAGTCAAATCATTGCTAATTGAGATATTATTGATTGCTCGTTTGCTGAACTTTTAATGTTTTTGTATAATCGCTTAAATACTGTTTCATGAGATTTTAAATCTTGATTTTGTTGGTCAAAATATTCAAAAGTTATATTGTTTCAGATTGTCGTATTCTTTTTATCTCATTTATCGAAACAATCAACTATATTCTTTATCAATGTTGTTTTACCGCTTCAATTTGCTCATGTTATTTGAATTCTTTCATGTCATCTTACCTCTAATCAAACATCTTCTATTAAAATCTTGTCTCAAAATCCAATTGAATGATTTTTGATTTCTAGTATCAACTTTTTTTGGTGTGTTCCTCCTATTGCCCTTATATAGATATTTTTTTCTTTTGTTGGTTTATCTATTTTGTTTGATAAAATCTCTCTTTCAAAAAATTTCTCCTTATTTCTTAGAAGTCTTCATCGTGCTGGATTAACATAAACAGAGGCTCTTTGTCTTATATCATTAAGTCGAGTCTCTCGCTTTTGTTTTTCTTTCTGATAAACTGTATATTCATTCAGTTGTCTTTCATATATGAGAGCTTTTTCTCTTTTGTAATGTTCATAATCTCCATGAAATATTGTAATTTCACTATTATCTACTTCCAAAATTTTATTTGCCATCATATTGAGAAAATGCCTATCGTGGGAAACAAATAATACGATTCATTTGTGCTGTTTTATTGTTTCTTGAAGTATATCCAGTGATTTTTGATCAAGATGATTTGTTGGTTCATCTAAAAGTAAGACATCGGCTTTTTGTAAAATTATTGCAATCAAATCAACTTTCTTTTGTTCTCATCAACTTAAAGACTGAACTTTTTGGTTAATATCTATATTTACATCATATTTTTCTAACATTTCGTATATTTTATATTCTTCTCGATGATCTATATGTTGCATGAGATAATCATAAACTGTTGTTTCTGGTTTACAAACAATTTCTTGTTTCATATATGCTATAGAGTTTCTGTTTCAAATTCATCAATTGTCTGGCTTTATTTCTCAACTCAATAACTTTAAAAAAGTTGTTTTTCAACATCAGTTTCCCCCTATAATCCCTATTTTCTCTCAAGAATGTATGTGAAGATTGATGTTTTTTAGAAGTATTTTATCAGCAAATCATTTGCTTAAATTTGATATGTGTATCTCAGTTTTCATAACTTTTTGTAAATAATAAAAAAATCTAAAGATTTATTAGCTACAAAAAATTATGTATTTTTGATAAAGATTTGTAGCTAAACAGCTACGTATGTTCATACTTGATATTTGCTCATAAATGAGAATTTGCGGTACAACATGTTAAAAGACAATATAAAATTCTATTGATAGATACGAATTAACTATGTTTTTGTGACAAAAAATATTAGACTCTTAAGATAAAAAATGTATGTCGCCTAACGTCCGTTGCTAATCTGACGTCTGTTAAGATGTATAGATAGCAGCTGTTGTATTGACGTAGCGAACCAACATTTGTATTAAAAATGTGAGCTATGTCATACAACGT
>CAYRIQ010000045.1:0-4220 GCA_964424505.1 uncultured Candidatus Peribacteria bacterium
TGGTGTTATAATAGAAATTTAACAAACCCAGCACACTTTTTTTGTCTTTAAGCCACATTTCTTAATTTTTTGGTTGCCGCTTGTTTATTATTATTTTTCGCCCCCCTTTTTATTTTTAAAATCCTTTCCAAAATCCGTTGTTTGGAGCTAAGTCGTGAAGAAGTAGATAAGATAAAAAACTATATGTTGTACAACGTCCCCTTCTGTGCGACATAGAGTGTCGTATAGAAGTCCGAGATGGTATGTTTTAGGATGCGGAGTGTCGTAAAATGTGCCAAAATCGGAAGTTGTGTGGTGTCGTGATTTATCTATTCTTCCATTTTTCTCTGATTTTTTTTGCGATCATTTTTCTCTCTCGCTTGGTATTCATAAATTTTGTAAATCATGCTACGAGGGTTGTATGTTGCTTATTTTCAACTAAAATACCACAGTACTCGTCTACCAATTCTGCTGTTGCTCATTGAGCGTAGCCAAATACGGGGACTCCGAGGAGAAGTGATTCTACAGTTCCGATACCGTAACTTTCTTTGGTCAGATTTATCAATCATTTTGCTTGGCTGATGATTTTTATTTTTTCATCTATATCTTTTATCCATCCAATAAAAATAATTGACGGACCTGCAATGGATTTGAGATAGGCCTCATCAGGACCACTTCCCATCACGATAAGTGGGACTTTCATTTTATTGCATAAGTGTATGATTTTATCAGCTTCTCTTACAAAATTAACCAATCTCCCTATATAAAGATAATATGCTTGTGGAATATCTTGTACAAGAGGTATAAAAAAATTTTCTGTGATATGTGGATATTTTATTTGGACATTTTTCATATCATAAAGTTCTTCTGCTACTTTGGCTGTATATTTACTGTTGGCATATATTTTGTCAAATTTGGTATATTTGAGATCTCGTTTTCTTATTTTTGGTACTATTCGATTGAATAGCTTTCCTTTGATTCCAGTAAGTTTTGCTTTATATTCGTCATAATGAGTCCAGACATATTGTATAGGTGAATGTAAATATAGCATCATTGGTATCCCGGATATGGGAGTAATGTTTTTGGCGATAGCAAAAGAAGAGATGATAATATATTCAGGATTATTATTTTTTATTTTTTTGGAAAGAATTTTCATTAAAAGTGGATAAAAAAACATTAAGTTACGGTAATCAAAAAGCCATGAAATACATCGAATGTTGTGCGTACTAGACCATAAAAATAATCTATTTATTCGTTTGGGTAATGCTGTTGTGACCTTGAGTGTATGGTGTTGTGTCGTGACGTGAGTCGTGTCAGAAAAAAGTGTATATATAGTCCCTTGTTTCATTTGTTTTTGTTCATCAATCAAATCTTTGAGTACGGCAAGTGCTCATCCTGGGGTTATTCGACAATGGACAAAAGCAATCTTCATGACGTGGAGTATATAGCAACTAAAAATGTTTATTCCATGAGATATGTATTTTTTGGAGGGTAAACCACTCCAAAAACACTAGCTATTTTTTGTCGATAAACAAGCAAAATATTTTGTTTAGTGAGAAGCACTTGAAAAGAGGGAAGAAAATCATATTACTCAATCAGTTTTATGTTTTTTTTGTATGTCAAATGAATAGAGAAGAAAGGAGTTTTGTAAAAAAAAATGTTGTTAAATTTTTGATTGGGATTGTTTTGTTGAGTTTTTCTTTTGTTTATATCCAAAATCATCCGGCTGAAAAAGCGTCTATTTTTTCTGGATTTCAAGTACTTTGGCAAAGAGTAGTTGTTTATGTCCATAAAATAACCAATACCAATTCAGAAGCTTTTCAAAAAAAGTTTGATTATGAAAAAACGTATCAAGAACTTATGAATATGGCTGAAACAAAAAAATGTGTTGCTCCAGAAGTTCTTACAGAGATTGGTGAATCTTATGCTAAACTTCAAAAAGAGGGAGTAGCTACCTTGGAAGAAAATTTACCAGGCTATATCCGTAAGGCAAATGAATATAAAAATATGATAGATAATTGTACTAAATAATTATCCTAAAAATGGTATTTTTATGTCTCGAAATCTTACTAAATCTTTCAGGAGGATATATATCCCTAGTCACATAAGCGCGATAAAGAATACAAGATTTATATATCATTCTATGTTGAAATATTTTTCTGGTTTTAGCTTGGCTATCCATTGGATGAGCACACCAAGCAATCTTCCTCCATCTAATGCGGGGATAGGTAAAACATTGAAAATAGCAAGAGCAAGTGATATCATCCCTGCAAATCCTAAGTACAGTTTTCGTCCTCATTGATTAAGCAATGTTTCTCCAAATTTAATCGCTCATGCGGGTCCAGTAAGTTTTCCAAGTGAAGCTTTAATTCTATTTTTATTGAAAGAAATAAGGTCTCCTCATAGCGTACCTAATGCTGAAAAAGTAAGTATCGTTTGTGCTTTGATTTCTTTGACACCTATTCGCATGGCTTTGATGAAAGGAAACTTAATAGGTCTAAGATCAAGTGCTCCTGCATAAAATGTCAATCAAAGAATACAATTGTCCATTGGACAATGCGCTTGTGTAATTATTTTTTTGCTGTCTCTCATAATGAGTACGGAAATATCTTTATCAATATTGTTTTTGAGTACATTTCCAATATTCCAAACATCTACTGGTTCGTTGTTGATAGAAAGAATAGTGTCTCATGATGCCAATCCCATTTGTTGTCCCAATAGATCTGATGTCACTCTTTCTATTTTTGCTGGTGTAGATACTAGGTCTCCACTAATAAATCATTCGTCTCGAAGAAATTTGACCGTGGGCATAAGGTAGCTATTTTGGTGTGATGCTACAGCATTTTCTGGTAATACAGAAATAGGTTGTGTCCCCATGGTAAAGATTGTCGTGAAAAGTATCCATGCGAAAATTAGATTCATACTGACTCCGGCCATCAGAATTAATATTTTTTTTCCAATTTTTGCTTTTATGAAACTATCTTTTGCATTAAAATCTGCTTCATCTTTTGGATCTTCTCCTTTTAGTCTCACAAATCATCCTAAAGGCAATAAATTTAATGTATATTCTGTCCCTGATTTGTCCGTTCGGAGTTTGCAAACTTTTGGTGGTATTCCTATCCCAAATTCTAGTACTTTTACTCCATTTCTTTTTGCGGTGATAAAATGTCCTAATTCGTGGATGAGTACAAGACTCATAAACATTAATATGCCCAATACTATTGCCATTATTCTTTTTATAAATTAAAATTAACAAAAATTTTGTTTATTGTTGATTAGTGTGTAAGAAATTATATAACCAATGCAACGGAAATTTTGATCATTTTATTTTGCTTTTTCTTCTGATGGTGTTTGTAGATGCTCATACTCATATCAATACTGATACTTTATATTCTCATCGACAAGATATCCTTATTCAGTTTATTCAGGTAGGTGGGGGAGGACTTGTCAATGCTTGAGCGAGTGATGTATATAATACGAGATGATGTGAAATTGCTCATCAAGCTCATCTTTTGTGATATGATATTCCGGTCTTGGCAAGTATTGGCTATCATCCTGATGCCTGTGTGGATGGCGAGATTATCGCAGACAATCTTCAGCAAAAAATATTGGATTTAAAAAAAATGTATGTAGATCATAAGGATGTGATAGTAGCTATCGGAGAATGTGGTATTGATACGTATTATCCGGGGAGTGAAGAATTTTTGCCACTTCAGCAACAATTGTTTGCTGCGCAATGTACGCTTGCTCAAGAGCTCTGATTACCATTGATGCTCCATATTAGAAAAGATTTTGAATCTGCTTTTGAAATTTTGAAAAAATATTCCGATATGACCGTATATATTCATTGTCGAGGATTTGGACCTGAAGAGGTTGAAAGGTTGCAAGTTGAAAGTTGAAGGTTGTGACGAAAGTTATTTATTGGATTCTGTGGAAACGTTACCTATAAAAATGCTCAGATTCTGAGAGATTCGTTAGCAAAAGTCCCCTTGGATCAATTGCTCTTAGAGACTGATGCTCCGCGATTGAGTCCGCAAGCAGTTCGTGGTACCACGAATGTCCCTGCCAATGTACAATATATCTATGACTTCGTCGCTGACTATCTGCAGATAGAAAAAAACTCTCTGGCTGAACAGCTAGAAAGCAATTTCAAAAGTTTATATAAACTTTAAAATATTTTTATTAATTTAAAACGCTCCGCTTGGCTTACTTTTGCCTTGCCGCAAAAGTAAGCAAAAAGG
>CAYRIQ010000046.1:0-4203 GCA_964424505.1 uncultured Candidatus Peribacteria bacterium
TGGGGCAATGCCAAAAGTAATCCTAGCGGAGCGTTTAAAAAAATAGAATATTATAGATAAATTTCTTGGAAAATAACCACCACAAAAGTTCTATTATGCCAATGTTTACTCATTGTAGAGAGACTAAGACACCTTAGTTTCTCTTTTTTTTCTCTGAAAATATTTTTGTACTTCACGAATAAGCAAAAATACTATTGAGCCAATGATAGGAAACAATCGATCTTTGCAATCCATAGCGCCAAAACCAAAGTAAGTATGGAGAATTGGAGCATAAATAAGCAATAAAATCAGTGAAATAGATATTCAAAATGCAAACAATAATTTTTTATTTGATCGAAGATAACGAGTAAATACAGATTGTATTCATGCTCTACGAGACAGTATGTTCATAAACTGACAAAAGATAATAGTTGTATATGTAATAGATGTAGCAATAGGATAATACAGATTATTGCTTGTAAACTCCGTTAATGTATATCAGTGGAAAAGTATGTAGAGAAGATAGTTGGTAAAAGCTATGCCTCACATTAGCAATCCAGAAAAAATCAAATCTAGGATAATAGGCTTGTTTATAATATGCTGAGTAGTATCTCTTGGTGATTCTTTCATAAGATTTTTTTGAGGAGGATCTCGGGTGAGAGCAGTTAATGGTCACATTTCTCCTATCATATCTATGGCCAAAATTTGAAATGGAGTAATTGCCATAGGCAAACCAAACAATGCTTGAGTGACTAAACTTGGTAGTATAGTAAAAAGTTCTCCTCCATTGGAAGTAATACAGGAAATGATGGTTTTTTTAAGATTGTAAAAAATACTTCTTCCTTCTTTGATTGCATAAACAAGAGTATGGAAACTATCATCCAACAATACAATCTCTGATGCTTCTTTTGCTACATCACTTCCTATTTTTCACATCGCTACTCCAATATTTGCACTTTTGAGTGCTGGGGCATCATTTATCCCATCACCTGTTACAGCGACAATATTATTGGTTCTTCTTAGTAGATTGACTATTCTTAGTTTGTCTTCTGGGGATGTTCTGGAAAAAATAATCGGTCATGGGGTTTGAAGTATTTGAATCAATTGGAGATCAGATGTATTTTTTAATTGTTCTCCTTCAATTAATGGAATTTTTATTTTTTGTTCCAACCCTATACGTTTAGCTATTGCTTCTGCCGTCAAACCATAATCTCCTGTGATCATTATAATTTTTATTTTTGCTTCGTGTGCTGACTTGATTGCATTTGCTACTTCTTCCCTCGGTGGATCAATAATACTTACACATCACAAAAAGATAAGATCAGTTTCTACCTCCTGCAATGTCATAGAACTTTCGTAATATTCTAATGGTTTATAGGCAAAGGCAAGATTTCTCATTGCTTTATTTGAATATTCCTCAATATATTTTTCTATCTGATTTTTATCTTCTTGGGTTATATTTCTTATTTCTTTTCCATCATATATTTTCGTACATTTTTCCATAATAGCAGAAGGAGATCCTTTTACATACAATATTTTTTGACTATCTACCACACGTACAGATGACATCATTTTTCTGACAGAATCAAATCCATATTGATGGATTTGTCTATAATCTTTTCAGAGTTTTTCCGTATTAATTCCAACTTTTTGAGATAAACTTACTAATGCAGCTTCCGTAGGATCACCAAGCGCATACCAAGTTTGATGTTCTTCATCAGGCGGATTTACTTTTGCATTGGAAGCAAGGAATAAAGTATTGAAAAAATGATGTCGTACATCAATAAAAGAATTATCAATTTTTTTTTGTGTTATACTATCAATTATAGTACCTAATGGTTGATACCCATCACCTTCCACATCATACGTATAAAAACCAAGCAATAGATATTTGACGGTCATCTCATTTTTGGTTAATGTTCCTGTTTTATCCGTACAAATAACATTTACTGATCCAAGAGTTTCTACAGATGCTAATTGTTTAACAAGTGCTTTATTTTTTGCCAATCTCCCTGCAGACAGTGAAAGTGCTATACTTATCTGTGCGGGTAATCATTGTGGTATCATCGATGCAGAGATCCCAATCGCAAAAATAAATGCTTCTCTCGGAGTCAAATGAGCAAGTAAAGATATAATAATCAATAGTACTCACAGTATAATTGTCCCTAAGGTAAGTTTTTTGGCAATGTTTTTCATCTCTAGTTGTAATGGTGTCTCTTCTGGTGTTTGTTCCTGAGAAAGATTTGCTATTCTGCCCAGCTCAGTATTCATACCTGTGGCAAATACTACTCACCATGCATTACCTGTAGCGACTGTTGTTCACATCCATACACAATTATTTCTTTCGGAGAGCAAAACGTCTCATGGTATTCCATGCGTAAATTTTTTGATAGGATTGGATTCTCCTGTCAGAGAAAAATCATTTGTTTGTAATTCTGATTCTTGAAAAATTCTCATATCGGCGGGTATACTATCTCATTCTTCTATATATACGATATCTCATGGTACTAATTTTTCAGCAAGTTCTTCCACCAATTTTGCATTTCTTTTTACTTTAGCATTTGGATGGATCATTTTTTTGAGCGATTCCATTATTTTTTCTGCTTTTGCTTCTTGGATATACCCTATAGTAATATTGATCAATATAATAAAAGTTAAAATTATTACTCCTCTAAAATCTTGCAAATATAACGATATAGCATCGCTAATAATAAGGAGAATGATAAAAACATCTTTACCCTGTTTTAACAGTTTTAGTAAAACTGATGCTTTATGAAGTCATATTAACATGTTTTTGCCGTATATTTTTTGTCTTATATTCACCTCATTTTTTGTCAAACCATCAAAAGATGTCTGTAGTTCAGACAGTATATCTTTGGAAGATAATTTGTAGTATCTCTCTTGTATATATTCCATACTTTAGTATATTCTAAAATGGTCTTTTTGTCAAATATTCTTTTGAGTTGAAACTTCTCTACAAAAAAGTATTCTAATGAAAGATATTTTATCCTTTATATATAGTAGTATGCAAAAATTTGCTGCCATGGGAATATGTGCTACATTGTTTTTTGTCGGATGTTCTCAACAAAATCCTAGCATCAATTTAGACACTTTTGCTCAATGTTTGACAGATCAAGGTGCTATTATGTATGGTAGTGAGACTTGTCCACATTGTCAAAGTCAAAAAGAAATGTTTGGTGAAAGTTTTAAAAAAATTAATTATGTTGAATGTACTAAAGAATTTGAACGTTGTTCTAAACTCACATGAGTACCTACCCGGGAATTTAAAGATGGATCTCAGGTACAATGACTTCAACCACTTGCTACGTTAGCAAGTAAAACTACCTGTACGCTTCCATAATTTTTTATTTTTTTACCGTAATAGCCATGAAAAAACTTTTAATAAGTGTTCTTTTATTACCGTTTTTTGGTCTATGTTTTGCTACGTATACTAGCACTACTTCTGAATACAAAACACCTATTCTTACGACAGCACTAGACTTTCATGCAAGTTATACTGATGGAAAAGTGACGACATCACGGGCAAATATTGATGTCATTACGAGCAAAACTATGAAACGATACAAAGTCATCAAATCAACAACCAATAAAGCTCCTGTTTATCCAGAAGATGGATATATTACAGCTATTTCTAATAGAACACAAATAAATTTTGTAGAAACAAATCCTTCAAACTGAAGTTATTATTATAGAGTCTGTGCTATTATGGAAGATATGAATAGATATTGTAGCAATGTAGTAGAACTTTCTATTACAAAACCTTCATCATCTGAATCCCCATCTCCATCTACTAAACCTACAACTAGCACCACTTCATTGACATCTGGCATCAAAACTATGATAGAATGACTGGTAACTGCATTTATGGCAAAAGTTGATGCAAAATATGGAGATATTATTTCTGCAAAAACAACATTTTTGGATACATTAATTAGTAAAATTAGTACTCTTGCTGTAGGCAAAAATGCAGCTCTTTTCAATTATCTCAAAGAAAAACTTCAAGAACAAAGTGATATACTCAAATTACAAGAATTGCTACATATTTAATATAGATCAATAAAAAAAATCATAAAAAACGCTTGATTTTGGTTTGGATATTTATATATTTATCCTGCTAGATTTTTTTGTTGTTATATAAATTGCGGATGTGCGGATATGATGTAATTGGTGTAGCATAGCAGACTTCAGCTCTGTTCGTACGGG
>CAYRIQ010000047.1:0-4038 GCA_964424505.1 uncultured Candidatus Peribacteria bacterium
CTTAAATAAAGCTATTTTTTGATATACCCAGCACACTTTTCCATCCTTTTAGCCGAATTTTATAAATGAATTTCTTGGGTGATAGCTACACAAAAAGTTCTATTATGCCAAAAATTACTTCCGTACATACACATGCTGAGTCCGAGACGATGTAATTATTTCCCAAGCCAATCTACAAACACTTCATAATCATGAGCCATATCTTGGTCTTTTTTTAGTCTTTTTTCCGTATTGTTTATTGCATAGATAACTGCGGCATGTCCTTTACCACCAAAGTGATCACCTATCCTTTCGAGCGTTCGTTGAAAGTATTTTTTTGCTAGCAACATCAAGATCTGGCGAGCATTGGTTATCTCTTTTTTTCTAGATTCAGATTTAAGTTCTTGGACAGAAATGCCGTAATATTGAGCAACCATATCGACAAGAAGATCATAATTTTTGGTTCACTTGGTGTTGGATTGCACTACAGCTTGTGTGGCGTCAGTACTATGTTCTATAGTATATCCAAGCGTTTTGAGACATTCATATACATCTTCTGGACCAAGCTCTTTATGTAAGATTGCTTTTCTACTAAGGAGAATATTGAGTGCTCATTCAAGCTCTCTTACATTGTCTTTTATATATTTAGCAAGAATTTCGAGAAAATTAAAGTCCAAATCTTCACCCTTGGACATAAGCTTAGATTGCAAAATAGCAATTCTCGTCTCAAAATCTGGAGACTTAATATCAGCGACCAATCACAAAGCAAAACGTGATTTAAGTCTAGGCTCTATATGGACAAGCTCCTTTGGTGGACGATCAGAAGAAAGAATAATTTGTTTTTGTTTAAGTTGGAAATCATTGAAAATATTATGGAATATCTCCTGGGTTTTATCTTTATCTGCAAGAAATTGTACATCATCGATAAGCAACACATCGACATCATCAAATTTTTTGAGTACATTGGTGAGTTTATTGCCTTTGATAGCAGTGACTATTTCACCGATCAATTTACTAGTTGGTAGATACACAACCACTTTATCAGGATATCTAGACATAATATCATTTCCTATCGCTTGCATAAGATGCGTTTTGCCCAATCCGACACTTCCATACAAGAAAAGTGGATTGTAAGCTTGCCCAGGTTGTGCAGTTACTGCTTTCGCAGCAGAAAAAGCAATATTATTGGTCGCTCACACGACAAACGTATCAAAAGTAAATTTTGGGTCAAACAGGATGCCAAAAAATGCAGACAATTCACTTTTTATAGTCCTTTTTTCCTCTTTAAATGCAATAGTTTTAGTTTCTTTGATATTCAAAAGTTTTTTGAGGTCAAGAAGGAGATCATTACTAGTAGAAAATTTTGAATACACCATAAATTTTACCGAAAATTGCTGATTATATACTTCGTTGATAGATTCTTTGAGTGGTTTCGCAAAAAATTTTTTAATTTGAGTAAGGATAAATTCATTAGGAACCCCGAAAACAACAAATTTATCTTGTTCATCAATATCTATAATACCGACTTTACACAAAAAAGAGAGAATCTTTTTATGGTCCTGTTGTTGGGCAAGATGTAATAATGTTTTTTCCCAAACGCCACGAAACAAATTTATTTTGTCTGCATCATATTGTTCTATAACATCTATAAGCATACGTAACAATACAGTTAACAAATAAAAAGATACATTATCTTTGGGGTATGATAGTATCAAAATAGCGATTGATTTTTGTCTCAATAACTGATGACAAATGTCAATGAGCATACAAAACATGCTCAATAGTTTGAAGTTCTTGAGCAGTAAATTGGCAAGATCACAAAAGAATTGGGATCGTTATTGATATAGGTTGAGCATCAGTAGAAACGATTGTAACAAATCTTTCCATATATTCAATGAATAATACAAGTTTCGTTTTCCCTGATGTAGCAATAATATTACGAATAAGTACTTGTTGAGTAAATGTATGAGATTGAAGGACCACATCATCATACTGACGAGATAGTTTATAGTGGATACGACGTTTTAGTAGCCAATAAACAACAAAAAATAAACATATACCAAACAAAACTACACTACCAAAAATCTGAATATATCGTCACAAACGCATACCTTCAATAGTAGGAATTGCCAAAAACGAGAAATCGACCATCATATTGACATGGAAACTAAAAAAACAATATCACTAAAAAGACGAGTACTCACAGGAGTATATACAAAAAAATACGCTGAGAAAGAGAAATATTTGGCGATAAAACAAGTGAAGACTCATGACGAATAGGTAATGATGACATATATTGGGGTAAAGAAATGGAATGCTGATCCATAGAAGCAAAATCAGAGACAACAATATATGAAGTACGTATATCATCAGGCAATCAGCGTAATTGAGCAAAATCATTAGGTCAAAGAGTGGATAAATTGGTAGTAATTCCACTAAGATAAGCAAGAAATATTCCTGTATCAAAGGTAGGAGGAATGATATACTCGAGATGAGTATTGAGTATAACGAGTCCATACGAAAAATGAGGTTCAGAAAAAATTGTTGTAGAAATAAGTTTTTTGGCAGCAGAAAGCCTAGAAATATATGTCACTCCAGAAAGAATATCTTTGGTGGCCATGGTAGATGAAGTATCCAATACAAAAACGATATGTTGATCAACATCGATAGAATTAGTAGTATCAAAAAACGCCAAAAAACTCGCTATACCCAAAGCGAAAAGAAGTAAAATAAATTTTATCCAAAGCAAAAATCTGTAGTTCATAAAAAAAATATAGGGAATCTTTGGAAAGATACAAGAAAATATAGTAAAAAATATATTTAAGGATGCGTACGTCACATAAGCTTAGTATAAACAGCAGATTTCGTTGCATCATCAACACGTGCAAAATGTCCAAGTACATAATCAATATATCAGTTCATAAGTAATGTCTGAGTTTGCTGCTGACTAAGTCCTCTACTCATCATATAAAATGCTTTTTGCTGATCAAAAAGATCAAGAGTAGCGCCGTGCGAAGCATGTACATCATGAGACGCTATCATCAATGCAGGAGAAGTTTTGATAGAAATATTTTTTCATAAAACGATAGTATGTTCAAAGAGACGGCCATGAACATGATCAATATTTTGACCAATATCTATTGAGCCATCAAGATCAAAAGTAGCACCATCATGCAAAAAAGAAAACAGCTCAACATCGGCGGTAGTAGCTGAATTGTTGAGAGAAACCTTAAGTGAACCTGATACACTATGTTGCTTGTCTGAGGCAAAAAGACCAAAGATTTTACAACCACAATGAGATCATTTTGTTACAATATGAATATCTATATCTGAACCAATCACGAGATATGTTAAAAAACTATTTGACTCCAATTCAATGGTTTTTTTCCCCTTCACATCAAATATATCAATAAGCTCCAGAGGAGTATCTTTAGCCAAAAATACAGATTGGAAAGTAGTAGTCTGTAGAAGTTTCATAGGTGAGTAGCGATAAAGAAAGTGAATTATTTTTGTATACTTTTTTTGATAAGATCATACAACTGTGACTTAGCATTTCCACTAGAAGAAGTATCAGTAGACGTTTGACCAGTTGCTGCAAATCCATAAGGTTCTTCTGCTGTCCCAGAAAGCACATCTTCACTCATTGAGTTAAGATCTTCTTCAAAAGCAGGATCATAAACATCCAATCCAGAAAAAGAAGTATCGTCAGCTTCTCCCGTTAAAATATCAGCAATACTACCAGACAACTGGTTATTTGGCAAAAAGGGATCTCACCAAGTAGATGGTTGTGAAATATGGAAAACTGACCAATTTGTGGCATCGAGAAAAGTAATATACGCTCATAAATTTCGATGTGTTTTGGATAACCCAAAAAACAAAAGAAGCAAAATGATAGAGAGTAAAAACCACAAAAAATATTTTATCACTCTTACAAAAAAATGCATGAAAAAATGAAAACAATATAAAAACATCAAAAATATACAAATTATCTGCCAACTATCAACACTATCTTACAATAAGTTTTAATTTTTTAGATTTGACAAAAACTCGAAAAAGATT
>CAYRIQ010000048.1:0-3724 GCA_964424505.1 uncultured Candidatus Peribacteria bacterium
AGCACATTGGCCCATTGATTTATCAATATGGGTAAGTCCCTGTAAGATTCGATCCATCTGCGATAGGAATCCCAAATGATCGTTTCTGAAGTTGGTCTTATCACCAATTCTTCTTCCAGTTTTGCCTCAGGATCTACAATGATTCACTTTCCATGAGGATCGTTCATTAGTCTATAATGGGTCACGACAGCGCATTCTTTTGCAAAATGTTCTACATGTTGTGCTTCTTTATTGAGGAAAGATTTTGGTATAAATAGCGGAAAATATGCATTGCTATGTCCTGTATTTTTAAACATTTTATCCAAAACATCTCTGATATTTTCTCGGAGTGCAAAACCATAAGGCTTAATAACCATACATCATCTTACTGCAGAATTTTCTGCGAGTTCTCCTGCAAGTTGGTTGTACCATTCGCTATAATCTTGTGCTCTAGAAGTAAGTTTTTCCATCGTGTTAGTATAATGTAATAAATTTTACTCTATTTTTGTATACAAAAAATCTGTATTATCAAGGTTGTTTATAATTTATTTTCTTAATTTTCTTAATTTCCTTTTTGCCTCGCCGGCAGGGCCTCACTTTTTTCCTTCCAGGTGAAAAAAGTAAGCAAATTTACCTGCCGTAGGCAGGAAACCCCTTCCCGCAGTTTCATGCGGGACAGGCTGTCTGCCATTAGGGCAATATCATGGATTTCTTTTTTTTATATGTTGCTAGTGACCGTGCAGTCGCGCGGTCCCATTGCTCGACCTACATTTCATTCTGATGCAATAATGGCGACCAAAAAAAACTTTATAAAAAAACCGCTATCGTTGTGATAGCGGTCTTGTGATAATGAAAGAAAAGTTATTTGTTTCTTTTGATAAAAAATCCTGTAACAAATAAAATACCAAGAACAATCAAAAGCATTCCTCGAATCATTTGACGAAGTGCATAGAGTCCAAAAATCAAAAGTATGATACCGATGATTGTATATACTTTTTCTTCGCTACTTGATACTTCTCGTCGAGTTCAAATTTTGCTACCGAGTTCTTTCGATTCTTTTGAAATTACTTTTGCTTCTTTTTCTACACTTTTTGCAAATGTTTTTGCTTTTTGTTCTACAGAACTTTTGATTGGTGCTTTTGATGCTGGAGTTTTTTTGATTGGTTTTTTTGCTGGCATTTTATGATATGTAAAAGTATAAAAAGTTACCAACTACTATATACAAACATTAGGTGTTTGCAACAGTTTTTTTACCATCTAATTTGCATTTTTGCTAATGGTTGTTTTACTGCTATTTTATTTTTTGATCTAATAAACAGACCAAGTGAAATGATTTTTCTTACAATATTGGTTTCTTCAAGTAATTGTTTGTTGATGTATTGCTGTGAATAGAGTGGTAGGTGTTCCAAATGGATAGAAAGGTGTGATGAATTGGACGAGTTGGAATTGACAAATTTTTGTAATTGAAGGTATATGTGCTCACTTACAAATGGTGCAAAAGATGCACATATTTTCATATAATTTTGCAATACTTCAAATAATGTAGTAAATGCTCAACTTTTGTCTTGATCCATACCTGATGATCGAAATCTTCTCCTTGATCTTCTGATAAATCGATTGTTTAATTTTTCTATAAATCATAAAACCAATTTTGCACTGGTGTCGAGAAAGTACTTATTCATTTCTTGCTCGAATTGAATGCCTAAATTATGAAGTTCTGCTAATATTCGTTTATCAAGTTCATTGGTTATAGGCTGAGTTGGTACCTTGATGGCTTCTAGTGGATGGAGAGTATTTTCTCAGTTGAAAAGGTATTTTCGTAGTGAATGAAAATTGCTATTGTGAGAAATAATCAGAATATTTTCCCCTTTTTCTTGTTGTAAAATGTTTGTATATGCTTCTCCACTCTCGGCGCTATTTGCTCACGAAAATCCCTCATGTTCTTTGATGTTTACCTCTTTGTTTCTATATTCTTTGATAAGATTGGCTATGGCTTGTGCTGTTTGTTTTGCTCTGAGTAAGGGGCTTGTGTAGATTGTGTCTGGATTTATTCTTAAAATTTTTTCTATAAATTCTGGCTGTTTCATCGACTGGATTGTTTCGTCAGTAAGGGTTGCTTCATTTTCTTGTCCGGTCGATTTCCCATGTCTCATAAAATATATGGTCGTATTGTCCGTTGTCCATTTGTCTACTTTGGCGTAGGTTTCAAAAAATTTGTAAGCATTCATAATAGCTGCGGTAAAATCTTTATATACTTGTTCTACTCATTTTTCTGAAAATCTTACTGGTTCTGCCTTGACTCCTGGTGAAGAGAGGAGATATAATCTGTATGCATCACTTCCATATTTTTCAAACAAAAGTTTTGGATCTGGATAATTTTTTAATTTTTTTGACATTTTTTTTCCATCTTCTGCAAGAACGAGCCCATTGATAATTACATTATTGAATGAATTTTTTTTCATAATAGCATTTCCACATACATGCATTGTTCTAAATCGTCCTCTTGTCTGATCCAACCCTTCGATGATGAAATCAGCAGGATAGATCAAAGGCTTCGCCTTTGTAGATACAAGATTCAAGATTGATCATGCATCTCAGATATATCATACCTGACCAAATGGCATAGATCATGACTCAAATCGACAATCCATAACTTCTGGTATTCTACGATATTCATTATTTCATTTTTTAAATCGATAACTATCGACGTATGGTTTGTGTAAATCAACTTCTGTATTTCTATTGGTATCTCGATAACGTATTTTTATTTCTCCATTGTCGGGAGAATATTCATATTTTTTTGCTACATAATCAAAATCTTTAAATATTTTATCTATCAAAATTACTGAGTCTCTGTGTGTGATAGTAATGATGGTTTTTGTTCCAAATTTTTTGTTAATGTCTGTCATATATGCGGTACATCTTACCAACACATCATCAATAGATTCTCCTTCTGGAGTGAGCTTTTCGTTTGTTGGTTTGCTTATAGTGAGGTGTGTAGGAAATAGCTCATTTTGTAATTCTGGCAAAATAAGGTCGGTTGTCCTAAAGTCTACATAGAGTTTTTCGTTGATTTCAAATAATTTTTGTGTCGAAGTATCTTGGATGTAGTTTTGAATTTTTTTTTCGTCTCGAAGGTTCTGATATATTTTTTGAATGTCTTGATATTTTTTTTGTATCTCAGAAATATTGTCTGAAAAATTCATTTCTATAAATGGTAGGACAGTTTCCCATGTTCTTTCTAATGGAGTCAAGATAAGCACTCGATCGTCTGTCCCACTTATGGTACTGAGATATGTACTTACTGCTTGTGCTTGTTGTTTTCCCTCGTCATTGAGATGCGTAGTGCTGTAGCTATCATGGATATGTGTTTCATTGTTTTTTGTCTTTCCATGTCTGATCACAATATGTTTCGTTATGTTTTGTGAACCTGTTTTCGTTCATTGATACATTTCTTCTAAAGTACCACAGACAATATGGTCTTCTGGGTTGTTTGTGTTTTCCCAAATAGGTAATGGTGCTCATCGATATCTATTTCTTGCAAGATTCCAATCTGGTGCAGATTTTAATACATCAATAAATCTTTTTTTTACTCCTTCTGGTACAAAGCCTATTTCTTCTGCATGAGGTACGGTGAGATTTGTTAATTCTGGCTCTTTTATAAATCGGCTGGTAAGTGCTTTGGAAATCAATGGTGTATCACATCTTCGACAATGTGGATATGAATGTTCATATGATCTTTGTC
>CAYRIQ010000049.1:0-3356 GCA_964424505.1 uncultured Candidatus Peribacteria bacterium
TCTATTTCACTCCCCTTCCTGGGGTTCTTTTCACCGTTCCCTCACGGTACTATGCACTATCGGTGTAAAAAGGTATTTAGCCTTACCCAGTGGTCTGGGCGGATTCATGCCGAATTTCTCGTGTTCGACACTACTCAGGAACTATTAAGGAAGTGTTTTGCTTTCGAATACGGGACTATCACCCTCTATGATGTTCCTTTCCAGAAACTTCTCCTAACAAAACACAATCTCCTCGAATTTTTACTAGAAAATTCTAAATAGCCCTACAACCCCTCTTATAGCAACGCCTAGTAGCTTACACTATAAAGGTTTAGGCTCTTCCCTGTTCGCTCGTCACTACTAAGGGAATCTCATTACGATTTCTTTTCCTTGTGCTACTGAGATATTTCACTTCACACAGTTGTGGTCATTACGACATCCCGGTATACGGGATAGGTTGCCCCATTAGGAAATCTACGGTTACAAGCGGTTATTGGCACCTTACCGAAGCTTTTCGCAGCCAATCACGTCCTTCATCCACCTTTTTACCCAAGGCATCCATTTTTAGCCTTTAAAAAGATTTATTGTTTTTATTACAAACGTAATATACTATATTATTGTTAAATATCTACATCATAAACACATTTTTCTTCTTGCGAGGAAAACTGCGCGAGGTTCTTTATATGAATTCTATAGAGGATTGCAAGACTTTTTTAAGCTTTTTTTCATGTTTTTTTTAGACAGGTATAAAGTAGTCAAACTCATCAAAACATACCAATCACAACCAAAAAAAAGATATGTTTGTTTGACAAGAAAGACATTTTTAAATATAATTATACAATCTAAAACAAAAAAAATACATACTATACTTTTGTTAAGTAATTTACATAGATGAGTAAAAAAATAACCATACTAATAAGTATAGTAATATGAGCATTGTATGCGATAGGAAATGCTAACATACTTCTTAATTTTTCAGATATTACCATACCTATTGAAAACAAAGTTTCTTTTGTGCATTTTATGGCACCAGGAAACGATTTTTGATGAAGTATTTTTCGACTACCAAGTAAATCCATAGTACCCATACATATTACCATAACATCAGAACACGGAACACAAAGTAAAACATGTACAAAACGTATAAGAGGACTTTATTTTAATGGACAAAGAGGCAAAAGAATTTGGCCATTAGACATAGACACACTAGACATGTTACAAAAACAGAGTTCTGGATATAATAATCTTCAAATGACAGGGGGGCTCTATACAACATGTAGTGGCAATAGTACATATAGTATATTTTGAGCAATAACCTATACACGAGGAGGAAAAAAATCATACATAGTCGCAGGGACAAAAGTATCATACGAAGACAACAATATATTGTCAGCTATGTCCAATAGTTTCCAATTTTTTGATAATAAAATTCCTATCGGGTATATTTATGATAGTAATGGGGGAATAGGATACGTGGGAGGAAATCTAAGCGGTCACGAAAATCTGATAAATTTTTTGAATAATTGAGGGAAAATAAATAGTGGATTTATGTATTCAGGAAATGAAATTATTTCAAACAATACACAGCGAACAACGACTATTCAAAACGGAAACAATGCAATGGAAACAATGCGAAACCTTAGTATTCAAGGAAGTGTGGGATTGTCCAGATCGATTGAACAAGATGAAAGACTTTCTCTTTTAGGAAATCAAAGCAACAAAACAGTCATATATAATGGAAGCGATATAAATTCATCAACCTTAATAAATAGTGCAAAACAAAAAGCACAAACACTATGTAAAGGGAAAAAAATAAATCCTGACATACAAACCACGAATGAATCAATTTTATGTTATGAAAACACATGAATAATCATCGACTTAACGCAAGAAATAATGTATGAAAACAAAACCATTATCGTAAAAAACGGAAATGTAATATTGTCAGGTGGAATGCAAGAAAATTCACCATCAATGGACATATTTATAGACAAATGATTGCTCTATTTGCCGGCTGATCCATGTATTTTACAATGATTTAATCAAGAGGGATTTCCTATCAGTAGTGGTATAAATTACTGACTCTATCTCAAAGGAAACATTGTTGTTAATGGCTTGATAATGTGAGGCATAGAATGATTTAATCATAAATTACATCTTGAAGGAAAAATAACAACCCTTAATACGCCACTACAACCTACAACATGAAGAATAGCACAAATACAAAATATGTTTGGATTTACAATAACCAATATGATAAGCCTTCAAAATGTATTTGTACGAAGTTGTAAAACTAATGGAGAGTGAACGGACGGATCTCCTTGTAACCAATGAGGAACAGTCAGTACAACACCACTTGTCATTCTTAATGGAAATTATCCATCAAACATACTAGAATAAGTTATAACGGACTTTGTATATGACGTAAATTATGAGTCGCCACCTGAGTATAAACTTGAGTAGTTTTGATAGAACTATGACCAAGTAAAGACTGAATATAACGAATATCTGTCCCATTTTCCAGAAGATGTGTAGCAAAACTATGACGAAGTGAATGAAAACTTGCTTTTTTTTGTATTCAGACTTTGAGCATTGCATGCTGAAAAATATGTTGAGCCGTTCTTTTTGTTAAAGCACCACCCTGTTTGGAATGAAATACAGGTTCGTTATATAATTTGTCATCAAGCAATCATCTAATCTCGTCTATAATTTTGTGAGGCAAAAGAGTAATTCTATCTTTCTGACCTTTAGTCGATTTAATATGAAGAGTTTTTTGATCAAGATTTACATCACCGACACAAAGATGCACAACCTCAGAAACCCTGAGTCAAGCACCATAAGCCAATGACAACAAAATTTTATGTTTGTCATTTACAACACTATCAAGCAGTTTTTGAATTTCAAAACGAGAAAGCACAACAGGAAGTTTTTTAGGTTCTTTGGACAATTTAATATCCTGACCAAAAGAAACTTTAATAATCTGACTACAAAAGAATTTAATCGCCTCCTTATATAGATTGATTGTTTTCGGTGCTTTACCTTGCTTCTGAAGGAACAAAATAAAATCCAAAATTTTATCTCTAGTAAGTGTAGACACATCATGTGTAAACCATTTAAGAAATAATCTTAAACAATTAGAGTAAATTTCCACAGTTCTTGAGCTATAATTTCTTTGTTGAAGCTCCCTAATAAGCTGAAGTACATAATCTTGCATTTTTTAGATTTTTAGATATATAAAACAGTATCAAGTATACTATTGATATAAAAAAAGAAAAAAACGGACAAAAACAGAACAAAAATAACGCCTATCCGTCTTTTAAGAGACACCACACAACTTCCGATTTTGGCACATTTTACGACACTCCGCATCCTAAAAC
>CAYRIQ010000050.1:0-2819 GCA_964424505.1 uncultured Candidatus Peribacteria bacterium
AGTAAAATAACTTAAATCCCAATCGGACTAAAGTCCGGGGCTTTCATTTATGCTAAACAAATCAATCTTCTAATATATCTTCTTTTCATTGTTCTTCTATGTACTGTTTGATTATCTTATCGTTAATTTCTCATACCGAACATATGAAATATCCTACTGCTCGTAATACTGGATTCCAATAGTATTCACTTAATTCCTCTTTGAATTCTTCTCTTATCATCTTTGCACTTACTCCTTTCAATCTCTTCACTACGTATGGTATATATTGTGATATGGGTATTGAGATATACATATGCACATGATCTTCTTCCATTCATATCTTCAAAATATTCACGTACATCTTTTTACATATGTTCTCTAATATTATTCTAAGTCTATCCTGTATTCACGGACTCAAACACTCCCTTCTATACTTAGTTATCCATACTAAGTGATATCTACAATCTTGTTTGTTGTGGCTTGATACTCTGTACTTCATCTTGTAATATATTTACATTTAAATACCTTACTTGACAGTATAGTTATAATACGGACTAAAGTCACGGGGTTTTTATATCCCAAGGGATGGAAATAAAAAAATACTACTCTAATCAGCAGTATTTTGGGCAATAGTATCTTTCTCATTTGAGAGGGTATCTTGTTGTGGTGAGCTATTTATAGTGTCACTTACAGGATACTCTTTTTTATTATTTCTTGGTTTAGAAACAATAACTTTTGATTTTACAATTTCGTTTTTTTCTTCTAATTTTTTGGAAGTTGCTTCTATTTGAGAAGCCATTTTTTTTGCTTGTTTTGCTAATTCTATTCTTTGGTTGTATTTTAAGGTATAAAACATACCGGTAGCTATTACAATACAAATAAAGAATTTTACAATTTCTTTCATATGTTTTTTTTGTTTTGGACCGTGCTTATACTATTTTATATCTAAAATGCAAGCTCATTTATTGAGAAAATCATTGAGTGGTTTCATAATTTTAAATACCAAAATACAATAATCAACAAAATCTTTTTCTAAAATTATTTTATCAGAAATATTGTGTCCTACATATCGTGATTTCATTTTAAGAAATTTTCCTGCTTTATGGTCTTTATCGAATCATCTTGGTACTTTTTGTAGTTCATCTCACATAAGTGAACCAAAGGTTTTTTTGAATACTGGTGTACTTATTATTTTTTCTAATTGCTTATAATTTTTGGCTATATACGTTCTTACTCTTTGTAATGTTGGTGCTGTTGGCATATACATTCATCAACCAATAAAACATTCTCCTGGCTGTATATGTACATAATATCCTGCTCCGTTACCGTGTTTTCCTTCTTCACGGATAATGACTCAAAAATTTGTTTTATAAGGAGATTTGTCTTTGGTGAAGCGAATATCTTTATTGAAACGAAAGGTTGCATCTTTGACAGAGAGTTCTCAAATATTTTTATCTACTTTACCAGTCTCTTCGATTAATTTTTTAGCAAATTCATGAAAATTATCTCTTACCATATGATAGAGATCTCTATTCTTATTCATCCATTCAAGATTGTTATTTTCTTTGACAGCTTTTAGGAAAGCAAAGGTAATTTCACTAATCATTTATATGGTTGATAATTTAATTAAAGAATATCTATACGTCATTACGTCATTACTTCATTCCCTCCTCTCTGTGTCGACGTCATTCCCTACTCCCGTATTTACGTCATTCCCTTGAAAAAGGGAATCCAATTGGCTATATAGCAAGATGGATTCCCGATCAGGTCGGGAATGACGTTGTGTAGTAAAGGGAATGATGTTGTATAGTGCGGAATGACGCTGAACGGTTAAAATAAACTTTGTATTTTTGGTTGAGCTCATTCGCTTGAAATAGCCTTGAGGAAAGGGAATGTATTTATAATACTATCCCATCATTCATATAGGGTAATTCAAAGCTCTTGTGCTTTGACTTTTTTGCTACCAGCTTTGTCACCGATAAGCATAAAATCCGTAGTTTTTGTAGGATTTTCTTGGAAGATATATCCGTTCTGTTGAAAATATTCAGTTATTTTTTCTCTTGATAGAGGAAATGTTCCGGTAATAGAAAATATTCATTTAGCTTTGTTTTCCTTGATACGATCTGTGTATTTTTTTGGATCAAAATTTACTCAATATGCCTCTAATTGTTCAAGAAGTTTTATGTTGTGTTTGTTTTGAAAAAAGTTTGTTATGCTTTCAACTGTCTTCTCACCTATTCCATATACAGATGATAAAAATTCTTGATTACTTATTTCTTCTATAATACTATGTGTATCCCAATTTAAAATTCAAAATTCAAAATTTAAAATTCCTTCGGAAAGGTCTTGTGCCATCTTTTTGCCTACATGAGATATTCACAATCAGTTTACTAATCTCCATAATGCTTTATGTTTTGACTCCTCTACTCATTTGACTATTTCAGCTATTTTTTTGTCGCCAAATCATGGAAATTTACGCAATTGTAATTGTATGTTTATTTCACTAAGCTTGTAGATGTCGGCGACTTTTTCTATGATTTTATTTTCTACTAAAAGATCAACGATGCTTTCTCCAATACCCTGGATATCCATACAATTCTTACTTACGAAATGTTGGATTTGTTGTTTAGTCTTTTCAGGACAATGAAGATTTGTACAATAATAATGCATATCAATATTGATGACTTTTTCTTGGCATGAAGGACAAAATTCTGGTGGATTGATACATCCCCCTTTGTTTCCCCATTTATCAATGGGGTTCTTAGTTGTCCTGCGGTCAGTAATGACGCTTACAATATAGGGAATCACTTCACCACTTCTTTGTAATCGAATTCGATCAT
>CAYRIQ010000051.1:0-2797 GCA_964424505.1 uncultured Candidatus Peribacteria bacterium
AACTCATCCACATCAAAACCGATAAGTTTCGCATCTTTAGCAATAGACAAAAGTGCCATAGTATGTCAACCATGTCCAAGTGTACAATCAACGATAAGATTATCATCTGATTTTAAAAAAGAACAAACTTCATGAAGCAAAACAGGTGTATGGAGTATCATAAAATTTTTAATTAACAGGGATAAAACACAAAAATATTAATTATTTAAGATATATAAACAAGCATTAAGATTGATTTAATGTTTATAATCCATAGAAAGAAAATATGTTTTTTTCAATCTCTCAATAATATAAAAATGAACATTTGATTAGTAGGTTCGACAAACGTCGGAAAATCTACGCTCTTCAATAGACTTATTGGACAATTTAGAGCAATAGTAACAGACATTCCAGGAACCACAAGAGA
Organism: uncultured Candidatus Peribacteria bacterium; assembly: GCA_964424505.1. Taxonomy (GTDB): domain Bacteria; phylum Patescibacteriota; class Gracilibacteria; order Absconditabacterales; family Absconditicoccaceae; genus CAJBLF01. The sequence goes on from CAYRIQ010000051.1 coordinate 407, forward strand.
TATTATTGAACACGAAACTTTGATTGACGATATCGGCAAAGTAACTTTTCTTGATAGTCCAGGTCTTTTAGATTTCAAGGAAGAAGAAGTACTTATCAAACAAATAATCAATCATTCTGATCTTATTCTCTTTGTGATTGATGACAGTGTTGGGATTACTGCAAAAGAACAGCATATTTATTCATATATCATAGAAAAACATAAAAAAAGTAAAACAATACTCATAGTAAATAAGATCGACATCAAACATAAAGAAAAAGAATATGATCTTGCCGTCAACGAATATTACAATTTATGATTTGACAACGTTCTAGGTATTAGTGCAAAAAAACAAAAAAATCTCACTGAGCTCAAGGATCTCATAACCAAAATAGTAAACACTTCGCTAATAAAAAGTGAAAAAAAAGACGATTTAACAATAGACATAAGCAAACCAGACAACAAAATTCATATGGCGATTATAGGCAAACCAAACGCAGGAAAATCAACACTTCTCAATAATTTTATGAAAAAAACAGTATCAAAAGTAGAAAATATTCCAGGAACTACTCGTGATTATGTTATAGGAGAATTTAAAGTAGACAAAAAAAAATATGTAGTATATGACACAGCAGGAATCAGAAAAAAAGGAAACATCCATGGAATAGAAAAAATTGCCTTAGACAAAACATTAGAAATGTTAAAATATAAAAGACCAATTATTTTGTTTCTTGTTGATGGGACAGAAGGCATATCACACAGAGACATGACACTTATGCAAGAAATCAATAATTTAGCATTGCCAATCATTGTATGTTTAAACAAAATAGATTTATTAGACTCCAAACAACAAAAACATCTTATCGCAAAAAGTCATGCAATTTTAGATTTTGCTAAATATATACCAGTTTTTCCTATTTCTGCTAAAACAGAAAAATGAGTCAAAGAAATTTTTGGTAACTTAAGCAATATCAAAAAAGAAGCAGAAAAAAGAATCGACACAAGTCAATTAAATGATTGTATAGGCAAAGAATTTATCAGTAGACCACCAAGATTTCCCAAAAATAAAGCATGTAAAATTTTATATATGACTCAAATAGACATAAATGCTCCAACATTTATTGCTTTTGTAAATCACAAAGAAAGAGCCAATTTTGCATTCAAAAAACGATTAGAAAACACCATTAGAAAAAATTTTGGATTTATTGGTACTCCTCTAGTAATTAGAATCAAGGAAAGAAAAGATTCTAGATTAGTAAAAAAAACCGATGAAAGCGATGAAATAGGAGAAAAACAAGAAAAATACGGACATAGAACAAAAAATAAAAATTCATCATAAATCACGAAATATCGCAATTTACCATTTAAAAATATATACATGATGAAATATTTTAGACTATGAATACGAATAAGTCTAGGCGTACTCATAGATATGGTTTCAAAATATTTTTTTTACAATGTAAAATATTTAGAAGATATTTCTTTGATTCGACCTACATTAAATACAGGTATCTCGTGGTCATTACCCGTACCATTTACCATTATTATAGCGATAAGTATAGTAGGTATAGTAGGATTTATATATCTATACACAAAGCAAAAGCTTGGATACATAGCAACCATTTTACTAATATGAGGCACAATAGGAAACCTTATTGATAGAATCATTTATTGATGAGTAAGAGATTTTATTAATATTGGTATATTTAATTTTCCAATATTCAACTTTGCTGATATATTGCTCAGTATTTGAGCATGAGTATGGATTCTCCAACTTATTCTTGAAAAAAAGAAATAAAAAAATACAATTACCACACATTATGGCAATGTTATTAACATTTTGTCATTTTGTATGTCGTTTTATTCATTATTATTATAAAGATGCAATACACAGGAACCGTAAAATTTATTTGACCAAAAGAAGTCATTGGAGTAAATTCATTAGAAAAACAAACTATCGTTTTAGAAGAAGAAACAGATAGAGAGTTTAAATGAGGGTTAGCAGTTGATTTTTTCAAAGAAAAAACAGAATTACTCAACGATATTAAAATCTGAGATCTCATCACCGTATATATCAACACAAGAGTAAACGAATCCAAAACACAACCAGGAAGATATTTCAATAGTATTACAGGATGGAGAATGGAACAAGGAGCTGGAAGCGAAAACAAAGGAAACAGCAAAAAAGAAGACAGTAATGACGATTTACCTTTCTAGATAAATATGTTTTTCTTATGTAAAAACGACCCAAAAGGTCGTTTTTTATATATTTTGGCATAATAGAATAAAATGTATGGCTAAAATACATGCGCCAGATGCACGCCACGAGATAGTAATCTATTTATAGATAAAGAAGTAAAACACAACGAGACGAAGTGGGACCCACTGTATATAAAGTATCTGTTCTGAGTT
>CAYRIQ010000052.1:0-1942 GCA_964424505.1 uncultured Candidatus Peribacteria bacterium
AGATGCAAAACTCAGAACAGATACTTTATATACAGTGGGTCCCACTTCGTCTCGTGGCGTGTCTTTGGCGGATGTACTATAGCCATTTTTATTTGTTATATATAAAAAAATAGTAGATAAAGTAGTTCTCTACTAATATTGTCACCTATTTTAGGTGCCCATTTTTGAAAATTATACCTAATTTTATATATTTTCCAATAGACTATCTGCGTCTTCTTTGTCCTTTTCTGTTTGAAAGTCAGGAGAAAATTTAGATATATTTTTTGAAATAGTTTCTTCTTTTTCTAAAGCAGTTATAAATGTATCTAAATCTTCCAAATTTATTTCATTGTTTTTGCTAAATTTTTGAAAAAAATTTGTTGTTTCTTTTCATCGTTGATCATCAAAACCTATCGTTGATCTTTCATTTTTTATGTTTTTTAGTGTTGTTTCTCGACTTGGTTCTAAGTTTGTGTGTTTTTCTTTGTTTATCAGTGGATCTAATCTCTCTATAAGTGATCTCAATCTTCTAAGCTCATCTGATCTCATATTTTCTGTGCTTTTATCTCGAATTTCTAAAAGCTTTCGAGCTTTTTTTTCTGTAGTATCATCGATAGTTTTGTTTGTATTCATATCTATAAGTACTGTCTCTGGGACAAATGTTTTATTTACTGTTTGTATCGTGATATTTTTTTCTATATCTCTTTCTACACGTGTTTTGACAATTGCTTCTTGTCAATAGTTTTTTAATAACTCTGTACTTATCTGCTCTTTCATTGTGGTTTCTAATTCTTCTATATTTTTGGATTTCTCCAATATTTTATCAAAAGTTTTTTCTGAAGTTTGTTGCGCTTGTGTGCTTAACATATCTAAAGTAGGCAACTTTATACCAAGATTGTTTTTTCCTCATGTATTTTTTCCAAAAGAAAAGGTTTCTGATCTTTCATCAAAATGTAGAAAATCATCTGATTGGAGTTGTGCTTCGGGGTTTGTCAGATTATAATAAAATCCTATAGTGTTTCCATGCATATTCCCGTTGATATACAGTATATCGTCGTTGGTTTCGTTTATTGCTTCTCCTTTTTTTACTTGGAATCCATCTTGAGTATTGATATCAAAATCATCAGCAAAATTGTCTTGATTGATTGTCGTTGTATCGAAATATCTTGCAAGACCAGTGATACAAGTTCCCATTACTCTTTGTTTTATAGCTTGTTGGGTTCTCTGAGAAAGTGTTTCTTTGGTGGTAGTTATGGCTTGTATATATTCTCTATATGCTATTTCTCATTTTTCATCTCTTGCATCTTCTTGGTCTTTGTCATATATATCTTTATATGTCTTGATAAGGATCTTATTTTTTTCGATATTTGCTTTGATCTTCTCATCAGAAATAAATTTTACATAGGTTGAAAATTCTGTATCGAAGTCTTTGGTCTCTGGTAGTGTAGGCGATGAAATATCTAAATTGTCTGCCGTTGTACTTAAGCTTTTGTTTTTGCTTGTTATGTCATCGGTGTTTTTGGGATTGCTGGTTTCAGAAAAGGGAATTTCTATGGGCAAAATATCTAATGTTTTATTTAATTTTTGAAAATTTATTAAAAATTCATTGTTTTCTGTTTTGAGTTCTGTTGAATATTTTTCTGCAGTAAAAACAAAATTTACGTAGCTATCAAGGTCTAAATTATTTTGTTGTAGTTTTTGTAATGTTGGTCCTGTAATGCTATTTTTGATGGTGTTTTTTTCTTCTGGTGTTGGTTTTATATATTTTGTTTTATCTAAGTTTTCATATGATTTTTGAGTATTTGTTCGGGCATTTTTAATCTCGATTCCTTGGTTTGTTGATTCAGTAATTTTTTTATTTTTTTCAATTCCTTGGTTTGTTGATTTAGTAACTTGTTTATCTTTTTCAGTAACTTGTTTATCTTTTTCAGTAACTTGTTTATCTTTTTCAGTAACTTGTTTA
>CAYRIQ010000052.1:2042-2765 GCA_964424505.1 uncultured Candidatus Peribacteria bacterium
TCTTTTTCTAATAATATATTATTATATATTTTAATTTCTTTTAATCCTCCATTATATTTAAAATACATATCAATATCTTCTATAACCATTTTTTTTTGTTCTTCAGATGATTTTGTCTTTAGTGTATTTCAAAATCGTGATAAGTTTTTTTGCTGTATATATCATATAATATCTTTTTGAGTGAATGATTCTGTTATTTTTGGATTTTTGAAAATATCGAGGAAAAGCTGTTGCTTTTCTGGACTATTTGGCAATTTTTTTTTAAGCGCATCTTCAATAGTGGACTCTTGTTGTTTGTTTTTCTTTTGATTCTCCACAATCTCCTGCTCTTGTGTATATTGATCTCCGCTTTCTCACATATGTTGGTTATTTTAAAAAATAGAGTATACGTTCTAAGTATACTCATAGATTTTATTTTGTCAAAAAAATATGAGTTATTTTATAGTAGCAAAAAGTGATTGTGTATGATCAGATATTGAAATATCTATGTTTATATATTTTTCTTTTATATCTTCATACCGTTTTTTTGTTTCTATTACTAGTTTTTTGATTTCCGAATTTTCTTTTATATCTTTGGGAGAAAACTTACTTATCTCATTTTCTATTTGTTTTAAAATGATTTGTAATTGTTCTTCTTTAGATTTAACTTGTTTTAAAATAATTTGTAATTGTTCTTCTTTAGATTTAACTTGTTCTTCTTTAGATTTAACTTGTTCTTCTTTA
>CAYRIQ010000053.1:0-2753 GCA_964424505.1 uncultured Candidatus Peribacteria bacterium
CAATTTTCAATTATATGAAAATCTCCACCCCAGAAGATATGTTGAACTATGGAATAACTCTGGCAAAAGAGCATAAAATTTTATTGTTGCATGGAGAACTCGGAGCAGGGAAAACCTTATTGACCAAATGATTTGCACAAGGATTATGACTGGACCAAAACGCAGTTCAGAGCCCTACCTACGCTTATCTCAACGTGTACGAATCGAAACTTCTTCACATCGATATGTATAGAATCCAAGAATTTAGCCAGCTTGTAGAAAAGTGAATCATCGATCAAATAAATGAATTTGACTACATCGTCATCGAACGACCAAAATTCATCGAACAACTCCCCTTCAAAACATCAACTACAATTCACATAACAAAAACTTCTGAAAACGAAAATAATATTACTCTATCCCCTACCCCTTGAACAAGTCCCTCTATGGAATTTATCCCGCAAGGCGGGAGAGGGATTTAGGGAGTAATTAAAAACAAGTCCCTCTATTTTAGAGGGATTTAGGGAGTAATTAAAAAAAAGTCCCCGGCACCTGCCCCGCAGGACTGCCGGGTTTTAGAGGGATTTAGGGAGTAAACTTATTCCAACTCAATACCATATTCAAATAATGCACGTTTAAACTGACTAATATGATAATTAGACAAGTTTTGTTTGCAGCTATTTTCATCATCTCTAAGAAGCTTCAAAACGATCAAAAAATTATCAAATTTTTTAGTTACCTCCACAACCTCATCAGAGGTAATAGTAGTACTATGTTTTAGCTTATCAAGTACAAACAAGGTAAATGCATTTACCAAGGTTTTTACTTGTGATTTTTTAAATGTTGGCATTTGCAAAACAAACGTAGTGCCTTTTATAGTGAGTTCCACTGGAGTATACGTAAGTGCTTGCTTACAGCTATTAAATTTTGTGACTTCAGCTTTAAGCACAACTGCCAAACGTGATAAACTACCGCTTAAAACCAGCCCATCAACTATAGGAGCGATAAAAACATGAGAAATAATCACTCAAAGATTGGTTCGGACTACATCACCCGTTACTGATCTTGTATTGCCCGCTTTATCATACACATAAAGATTGAACTGATACAACTGATCTCTTAGGAGTCACGAAAAGTACATATAATGAGCCGTTAAATAATTTCCTGTATTTCAGCTGACAAAATTTCATGATGTTTTTCGATAGTTAGAAACATAATTTACAGGTTCTGATGAAACAAATTGCATACGTAATCCACCAGCATACTCACCAAACACAAATCCCGTAATCACAGGCTTTGTAGTGTCTACAACAAGCGAGGACATATACGAAAGCGATCAAGTATTTCATGCCTTATCCGAGAAATTGACACGAGTAGACAAAACCCCATCAGGATATAAAGAAGATACATTTCGAGTATACGTATAAAGCAATCAAGAAACCAACGATGTACTAGGCGTAAAGCCTGATCACAGAGTCACTTGCACACCACTAAGTTCTTCGCTTGCAGTAAAATACAAGGTCACAAGACCACTTTTATTGAGATATCACGAAGCAGATCACACAGAAAACAATGAAACTCAAGTCAATAGAGGCGCTTTATTGTCTATAGTAAATAATGAAGTCTCTACGATAGGAGTCATATTTGAGTTCAAAAGCCTAAACATATATCAAGAATAAAAATGTGAATAAGTCCCAGAATATGTCCCTGTATAAAGATAAAAATTACCAGCTCACGTATTACCTACAAGAGAATACAATCCCGATTGTTGGAAACTATACAATCTTCTAGAGTCAAAAGTATAGGTTGTAGTTCAAGACACTGATCACAAACTGATCCATTGATTATTATGATCTCGTAATTGTAAAAAAAGTCCAGAAGATAAACAATCATTTCATGAATAACTCCATGAAAGAGAAAAAATATTTCTGACTATAGATCACGAAATTGGTATATTCCAAAGGACATCTCCACTTTCACAGATACCATTTCACAATATATTATTCTGTTGCTGATTATTTCATGTTTGCACCACATTACCAGTTCCAAGTCACTGATTACAAACAATAGTTCCTCACGTTCGATATCCTCACGTCATATAATATCCTGTCATAAACCCTCACGTCATTATTCGTCCTGTAAATTCACATCACGTCTGAGATTCTGGGATCAACTCACCTCCAACTTGTTCTCAAGATTCATTGAGCGATCAGCCACTTCGATATGCAGGTAGTGTAGTACATCCAGCATAATATCATCACGTCTGATACTCACCAGTCCAATATCCTCATGTCTGATATTCACCTGTATAATACTGTCCTGTATACACACATCCACTTTCAAGTTGTGCATTAGTAGTGATAGAATATTGCACTACAGACAAACTAAACAGCAACAAAAAAAGTTTTACCACAGCAAATCATCAAAAAGCTCACAATAAATATTTTTTGTGATGACGTTGGATATGTCTATGGAGACGCTGGAAATGTTTCATAACAAACAATAAGCAAATAAATTTTTTGTAACAAGAGTATAATTTCCCTACAAGTATAACCGAAAGAGGTCTTTTTGTCAAATATTCACCCCTTCCAGACATATAAAAAAACCACCCACCCGTTTTAACGTCATTCCCTTTACTCTACCACGTCATTCCCGCGAAAACAAGAAGTCGCACCATTATCAAATCAGCATGAATAGTAGGTCGAGCACAATATCCTCGCTACGAAACAATTGCCAGATGCACGACCCGACACTCCCCATATTCAAAGCATACT
>CAYRIQ010000054.1:0-2752 GCA_964424505.1 uncultured Candidatus Peribacteria bacterium
CTGACAATACGTATGTTTTCGTAGTAAGCGATCTCGCAGGAAATAGTACATGAGCGACATTTGAGATAGATAAAACCGCACCGACATTGACTATTTCATATCAATGATGAGTCGGAGTAGCAACAACAGGAAATGTAGAGGTACAACTTACTGGATATTCAGAATCTATTAGTATTACCAATAATTGATGATCAGATAGATATACGTTTACCAACAATGGAATATTTACTTTTACGTTTACTGATATGTTTGGTAATACATGAGCTACTACGGCAAATGTATATTGGATCAATCCTGTGTTTATACAAGTAAATAATGCAAATATCAATACGGTATATACATCAAATGTTATTACGTTGACGGGATATGCAATAAATACAATTACAGGAGTAAATATCACTACAGGGACATTATATAAAAATGGACTTGCTGTAGGGCAATCAAGTACGGGGACAAATAATGATCAATTTTATATAGCGCTTAATTCGCAGAATTGAGTGATAAAAACTATAACTTCTACTATGAGTATATGAGGAATTACCTCTGGTACATATATACTAAAAATTACTGAAGAACCTTTTGTATTGCAAGCTCCTACTAGTTTAGATTTTAGTATTGCCAATGTAAGTGCTCTTGAACAAATAAAAGAAATAGAATTTACCTGAACTGACCAATATTTTAAACTAATAGACAATGCGGGGGTCGATACATGATATTATACTACGATTGCTATTAGTGATATGATGAATGAAAACGGAGATATTTTACCGTACACATCTATCGCTATCAAAACAGTCAATGGTATAGTAACATTAAATGGAACAGTAAATCCAAGAGTATACTCAGCTATTACGTGAGTATATCAATATTTTTCTAATACACCACATACATTTATTAGTAGAAATACAGCTACAAACGATAGTGTTGTATGAACGTATGGAGTCCATACTATTTGGAAAATTCAAATTCCTGCATTGCAAAATATAGGTAATTATACCTGAATAATAACATATACCCTATATTAATTATGTAGACAAAAAATAAACAAATATATTGAAAGACACTGTCTAAAAGATATACATACGGCAGTGTTTTATTTTTTATATTGTATAAAATGAAAAAAATTCTATTTTCTACTACACTATGTTTAGCTGGTATGTTGATCCTTGTAGGATGCAAATCTCAACCTTCATCTGCGATAATCGAAATAACAAATCACACGACAAACCAAGAAAAATTTGAATCTACTATGGCAGAAGTATATAAAAAATGAGGCAAACTTACTTGTAGTATCACATCAAATGAGGAATGAGTTACAATGAATGGGACAATGTATTTAGATGGGAAAGTTATGAGGACAAATCTAAAATGATCTGCTGAGGGTATTAGTTTTGAAATGAATACTCTTACTAAAGATGGATATTCGTATACACGGAATAATATGAACAAAGAATGACGAAAAATGGCATTTGACGCAGAAAATGAAGTGGAAGAAGGATTAAATGATGCTGCTACAGATACAGATATGGAATCTCTTATGTCATTCCAATGTACAAAAGGCATAGAAACATCAAGTGTATTTGATATACCAAGTAATATTAAATTCAAAGAATTACAAGAATAATATTTTGAAATCTCTGGTATTTTTATATTTTTACCTATTTTTTGATGAAAAGAAGTAAATTGTTTCTTTCCTTGTGTGGTGGTCTGATATGCATGATATGCTCTTTTACGCTAGCTGACGACTTGGCAAATCTTTCACTTACGTACTGTAATACACAAGAAAATACACTACAATATCAGATCCAGCCAGCCGAAAAAACATGATTATGTTATACACTTTCCAATGGTGCAAAAACATCATTAACGGTAAAAATTTCATTTGTAGATGGTACATTTACCAATGATCAGCGACAAAATAAAGCTTGTCTTAGTGACGCTGATACGATTAATTTTGGACAGTACGTGACAGGGTATGATTCATTAGTGACCTTAAAACCAGGAGAGTCTGTCAAAAAAGAAGCGACAGTATATTATCCTCAAAATATGGATGGACTATATCACGGATGTATAATATATTCTATAGTAGAAAAACCAAAAGATACCAAATCTACCAATACCAATTTTTCTATTTTGATGCGTAGAGCAAAATTTATCGATGTTATTGTAGGCAATCCAGAAAATGCCAAAGAAAGAGGAATTGCATTGGAAAAATTTACGGATGCAGAATGAAGCAATCTTTCTCACAACAAAAATATTAGAATATACAAAGATACATCAGACAATACTTATATGATTCAATTGAAGATCAAAAACATCTCTCCTGTAGAACAAGATGTTGTCATCACATGAGTTGCTTCAAATATATTGGTATACAAAAACACATTTGTAGAATCTCGTAAAATTCTCAAGTGAGAAACATTACTTATTACCAAAAAACTTGAAAGCATCCCTTCCTACAATCTCAAAGTAAAATTTGATATTGCCAACATTCCATTTACTTTTGGTGGTCAAGCACCCGTTATTTGACAAATATATGAAAAAACAACTTTCTGGATTTGGAACGTAGTTACCTATATTACGTTGATTGGAATACTTCTCTTTGTCGGGATTGTTATCCTTTTGATACAAGATATTACCAAAAAAAGAGGCCAAAGAGCTACTACAGTCCATCAGCCAAAAAAATGAACTACAGCAAAAAAGTAAAATAATTTAAATCCCAATCGGACTAAAGTCCGGGGCTTTCATTTAT
>CAYRIQ010000055.1:0-2750 GCA_964424505.1 uncultured Candidatus Peribacteria bacterium
GTTCCTTTTTTTTCATATACATATGCTTGGATATATTCCATTCTCTTGGCTATAATAGAATCCAATTCTTTTTGTTGTTTTTTGTATTCTGCTTGTTTTGTGCCATCTAATGTATTTAGATAGTCATCACCTGATTTTCCTGTAAAAAATTCTTCTGCAATCAGTGGGAATTTTTCATATTCTTCTTGCCAGATAAGTGCTTGTCGTGCTTCTTTTGTTGTAGTTATAGGTTTGTTCCCATTTTTTGTTTCTGCATATCCTGCACTTGCCAGATTGAGATTTCGCTCTTGTGTAGCAGATGACTGGATAATTGCTTGTTTGATTTCTGTTCTATATTGTTTTTGAAAGTCTTGTTGCTTCTGCTGATAAAATTCCACTGCATCATAAAAAATATCTATAGTATTGGATATCGCAGCAGTAATTCCTCACAATCATGCTCCGATTAAAAATCCGATTGGTCATCATACGCTTCATAGAGAAGAACATGTTATAATGATATTCAAGACCGTCAATGCTGTCGCCGCACTAAACTGCACTAAAGCGTGTTCTTTCATTGTTGATGCTCTCAACTGATTTACTTTTTTATATAATTCTGATTCATCTAGACCATCTTGCATATTTCGAATATCTACACCCCACAAAATCAAATCAAAAATGATAACACCACGCAATCCTCTCGTAAGCGCTTTTATTCATTTAAGCTCTGTACATACAAACACTGCGCCATGAAGTTCTTCTGGCGTTTTCATAAGTTTAAATGCCTTGATTACATCTTCATTGACGCTTTTAATGCCATTTTTTTTCAATACAGATTGAATTTCTTGCATATTTTTTTTCTCAGAAAAAAACATATCAGCCAACTTGGTATCTTTGGCAAGTAATTTTTCGAGCTTTTTGGCATCAGTTGGATCTACGCTTTTGAGTAAGGAATTTGGCAGTCTTTTGTCTAGTTTTTGTAATATTTTGACTGCATCAATTGTACCTCAGTCTACTGCTTTGGATATCTTTTGAAATTCTTTGATAGATTTATCAATCATTTTCTTTTGAAAACTCGTAAGTTTTGGGTTCATTTTTTCCTTTTTGAGATTTTCTGCTACATCATCAAATTTTTTGATGAAATCTTCTGGCTTTATGTTTGCCGTTTCTCTGAGTTTATTCGCAGTTTTTATTTTGTCTACCTGACCTATAGCCTTTGCAGTCAATCCCAATCCAATTCCAACGCTAGCACCTTTAATACTATTCTTTTTCTCATTATTTTCTGCTTGATTCGTTTCTTCTTTTTCTTCATCTTTATTTGAAAAAATATCCTGACTTTCTCATGAGGTGGATTGCTCTGATACAGGGGATGACTGATTTTCTGGTTTAACCTCAGGTAGCACGACTATTCATTTTTTAAGATTGTCTAATTCTTCTATAGTATTTGCTTTTATCAATTTTTCTTGATTTTCTTTTATAAAAATAAATAGCTTATCTGCAGTTGATGGTGAAAGTTTTATCAAAAGTTTTTCTATAAAATTTATATTTATTTTTGTATCTGTCCATGAATTTCCTAGCTGATCGTCTGAAATAATAGTCTGAGTTATTTTTTTATCAAAGAAAGAAATAACCGTCGATTGGAAAAAACCTAATTCCTTTTTGAAATCATTAAACATACTCGTTGCTACTTCTTGTTTTTTTTGTTGTAAGTTATCTATTCCCATTACTATATTTTTGCTACAAATTTAAAGACCATTTTTATCACATCAATCATCTCATCACCCGCTCTAGCTATTCATTTTATTCTTTTTAATTCTTCCAATCATTCTATCAGTGATTTTGACACTTTCTTGCCTGCAGTTTCTAATGTGTGTTCTTCACTTTTGATTATACTTAATAATTCATCTATTTCTGCTCAGCTTTTGTTTAATATTTGGTTGATCGCCACATTACTTTTTCATAATTCGAATAGCTCTATTATGTGTAGAGAGGTAAATTTTATTTTACGTAAACTTTGGAATGACTGCAACTCTTGTGGAGAAAATAATTTTACTTTGTATCTAAACTCTTCAAGAGATTTGAGTTGATTTTTGTAATGGATATCCAATATTCCATTTGTTTGAAATCCTGGCTGTTTAGGTAGTTCTATAGTGATAAATTTTCTCAAATCATCTATATCTCCCACAATAAGTTTGGTTATCGCCTTTTGATCGGTGGTCAGCTCTAAAATATCTTCGACTTTTTTTCCCTCTCTCAGTAATCTTTTGGAAAGCTCCATATCCAAATCCTGTAGAGCTCTTTGGTCATTTGCTGCAGCTCTATATCTTGATTTAAAATCTTCTGCATATTTTGCATATTTTCCATTTTGCTCAAATTCCTGGAGCAAATTATCTAGATTGGCTGAACGCTTTTGTCGAATACATTCTGCTACTTTTTTGGTTGCTAAATCATCGATTACTTTTATCTCGGGAGCTATTCTTACAAAATTTTTGCCTACTTGTTTGAGGATATCTGGTAGCTGTTCTCATCTTGCCAATCTTATTTTTACTTCCTTCCACTTTCTGATCATTATGCCAAAGTTTTTTGCTTCGAGATTTGCTGATTCTCGTGTATGAAACAATTGTTTGATATCATTGGCATCGGTGAACTGATCAAGATGTTTTCCTAAAATTTTACCAAAATCTTTTGCATCCAATTTGAATCACATTTTGATAAAGATAGCATCAATCTCTCATGACAATCAACCCGTATGAATGATGTTATGAAGTTTATCA
>CAYRIQ010000056.1:0-2654 GCA_964424505.1 uncultured Candidatus Peribacteria bacterium
GGAGTGGTTTTACTATGATGTTTGATCATGGTAGTTTCTTTTTATATAAAAATGATATAGAAACAGAAAGAATGGTATTACGAAATGAATTAAAAAAAATAGATCCAAATCGACGTCCAAATCGACGAAAAGAATAATAAAATCATCCCATTATTTTTTGAATTCTTTGCTCATCTGTTTTTTTCTATAATTATTTGCGAATCTGTGAGCTTCGTCTCTGGCTTTGAGAAAGATTTTGTCGGCTTGGTCGTAGGTCATCGGGGTTTGGTGGATTTTGAGATTTGGGTCTAAACGATAGATGATTTCGGTAATTTTGCTGTCTTCAACAAATCCCCCCTTTTCACTTCAAATCCCTCCGGCTTCGCCACCTCCCTTTACAAAGGGAGACAAAAAGGAGGCTTTTAGTTCTTTAGTTTTAGTGGGTTTTCAGATGCTGGATTTGGTTCTGGCTTCTCATTTCCCTAGAGAAATAATATCTATCTGATTTGCTATTTCTTTTCGCTTGGGATCTTTGCACAACTTTTTGACTACATTTAGCTGACCTTTTCCACCATCAATAATGAGACACGATGGCAGAGGATTTCAACTGATGATTTCAGATGATGATAGGTATTCTTTAAATCTGCGTTCGAGCAATTCTTGTAATGCCGCATAATCATCAGACGGCTTTGGGCTTCAAGCTTTCGACTTTCCGCTAATCTTGTATCTGCGATATCACTTTTTGTAGGGGAGTCCTGCCATCAGACAAGAAAGTCCACCGCTAGTCCGTCCACCACTCAAATGAGAAATATCGATACATTCGATCCTATAGGGAATGTTTTTCAGAGTATATCTTTTTTGGAGGATTGCAAACATATCATTGATCATAGTACTTTCTTCTTGGAATGATTGTGAGATGATATAGGATTCCAGAAAATTTTCAGCTAGTTTTCAGAGTTCCTTTGCCACTTCCCCCCCTATTTTAATGAAACTTTTACTAATAATCTGGATATCATTTTTATTTTTTTTTATTGTTGATCCGCCGAAAGTTCTCTGAATTGCTAGACAAAGACTATCTTCTTCGATATCATTGTGCTGCTGTTTGCTTGTTATTACATCCATTAGTTTTCATTGAGTGAAAACAAGAACGGTATAAATGTACTGCGTACCTATAGATTTTACTACTGCGAGATAGCCATCTTTTTTGTCTGGCAAAACTACATCTTGTTTTTCTACAAATCACTGCAAAGATTGATAGATATCTCTGAGTTGTGCAGCTCGTTCGTAGTTTTCGTGTGTGATTGCTATCTGTATCTGTTCGTGAATTTCTGACTCGATGGGTTTGGTATTTCATTTAAAAAAGGACGTGATTGTGTGGATTATGTCTTTGTAGTCAGCATCATCTTCTTTTATTTTTACATTCTCTGTCCCTGTCGGGATTCCTCCTTTAGCAAATGAGGACATGTTTTTTTTGTTTATTTTACATCGGCCACGACAAAGTCAGAAATAATAATCTGAACAGAGCTTACCTTGTCTAAACTGAGTAGTTTTGCAACCTCTGAATTTAAGTATTTGTCTCAAATATTGAAGAAATTTTTTTAACTGGATACTATCTTTTTTTGGCCCGATATACTTTGAGCCATCATTTATTCTTCTTTTGGTGAGAGATATTTGCGGAAAATCTTCTTTGGTGATTTTAATATAGGTATAACTATTATCAGCTTTGAGAAGGTTATTATAAAAAGGCTGATGTTGTTTGATTAAATTATCTTCTAGATAAAGAGCTTCGCTTTCATTTTTAACTATGAGAAAGTCAACTTTATCTGCCTTAGTGAGCATTTCCTGTTTTCGAAGTGAATTGGGCGAAAAATATTGTCAGATTCTTTTTTGAAGATTTTTTGCTTTCCCAATATACAAAATAGCTCATTTTCTGTCTTTAAACAGATAAACTCCTGCGTTGGTGGGAAATTTTGTGATATCTATAATAAACATATTTGTTGATTTAGAGTTTAGATTTTCTAATTAACATTAATGTATTGTATATATAATAAATTGCAAGTTTTTTTGGCGATATTACTCTTGAAATTTTGATATAAATAGTTAGTATTATTTTTCATACAAAACTATTGACAAAATGAAACCTTTTAATAAAAACTCTCTCAAGAGTTTGACAATGAAACTTGCTTGCTTGTCTATTTTCCTATTGGGATTAGGCGCTATTTTTATGGGAGGAGAACTTATGTATTTTGTTTTCTTTCAGCCAAAAACAACAATAGAAACAAATGTTTTTTTGTTTATTATTGCATTGGTGTTTATGATTTTAGGCGGATTAGCTCTCGTTCATAGGAAGAGTCTAATCTAGTTTGATTTAATTTATAAGCCATAGCGTTATTCGTTGTGGCTTTTTTTGTTTTTTTTGGCATAATCGAACTTTTTGTGTGGTTCTTTTCCAAGAAAATCGTTTATAAAATTCTATATTTATATATTTTTTTAAACGCTCCGCTAGGATTACTTTTGGCATTGCCCCAAAAGTAATCAAAAACTCTAGCCAGATGCAAAACTCAGAATGAATACTTTATATACACATGATCTACCAACTCGACTCCGTCCCGCCTTTGGCGGGTCCCACTTCGTCTCGTTCCATTCTACTTCTTTATCTATGAATAGATTACTAT
>CAYRIQ010000057.1:0-2368 GCA_964424505.1 uncultured Candidatus Peribacteria bacterium
GCAAATGTTTATTATTAAAAATAATAATAAACAGGTAACTGTTTTGTTTCTCATTATACATCTAATTGATGAGGAGGTTGAGGTTGATGAGGTGGAGGAGGTTGAGGCTGAGGTTGATGAAGCGCTAGTGTAAAAGATGTTTGTCCAACGTGAGATAAATCAGGTAATTTATATGATGGTAAATGCTGATCAGTTGTTATTATTACTTCATCATGAGAAGTAGACAACAACTTGATTGGATTGTCATGAAGTATTCTTAATTCAAAATATTCTACGGAATTTAATCTTGCGTATTTATTCGCTTTTAGTAAAGGCATCACTACTATGTCTACTATCCAATTGGCAAATATGGAGTGAAAATTGCTTAGATCACATATGGCTAAAATGATGGTAAATTATGCAATCAATGTGCGTGGTATGAAGCTGGATACAGCTAAAACATGTGTATTTACAGATATAGCTACTCAATCTAGCGAAATGAAATGATATATTATCAAAGCTTGCCAATTGTGACTTATGGGAGTAGGTACTAAAAAATTTATGCCTGAAGATATAGTTACGAGAGCGCAGTTTGGAACTGTCTTATCAAGAATGCTTTATGGTAGTTTATATGAGTGATGAAATCCTTATTATTTCAATCATTTACAAGCTTTACAAAAAAACTGAGTGATTACAACAGTCAATCCTGATTTGATAGAAATGAGAGCATATGTTATGATTATGTTGCAAAGATCTGCTAAATAAATGCTCATTTACATAAAAAACCTTCTTGCTCTATTGTAAGGAGGTTTTTTTTAAAACAATTATTTTGTATAATTGGTCACTATATAATTTGTAGTATTTGTCGTAGGAATGATAATTTTTGTGTCAAAATAAGAAAGTTTTTTGGCAAGTGTTGTCTCAACTGCTGGTGCGTTATGAAGCGATCATGAAAACAATGTTTCTTTGTGTCTTGCAATAGCCCATCTTGAAAATGTTTCTGCATAATCTTCTTCTGAAGATGTTTTTGCATAATTGGAAATAAAATCATTATTTTCACATGTATTTGTTATATTGTTGTTTTCTTGTTTTTTTCGACAAATATCACTAAATGTTTTGTTTTCTTTATCTTTGAAAAAGTAAACGTAATGTCCTATTTCGTGAATCAAAAGTTTTTGAATTTGTTCTGAAAGCTGATCCATGTATTGATATGATTTACATAGTCAAATATTCAGTTTAATCTCTTCTAAGATGGTATCTTCTACTGTGTTGTCATCATTGTAATATTGTTGTATTTTATGATATCATTTGTTGGTTCCACAAGAAGGACTAAAACTTATATTTAATGCTTCTTGAATAGTTTCTTTTTCTTGTTTTGTCAAAATATGATCAATTTCTAAATTTTTCATTGCAGTCTCGGAGGATTGTATCGTTATGTTTTTGATAATGTTTGCAAGCTTGTCGGGATATTCTTGATGGAATTCAGATAAAAAATATTTTATTTGTGTCTCTTTGTTTGTGGTATTTCGATTTGAAAACTTATATAAAAGTATTTTGTCTGAGCTTACATCATTATCTCCTGTTGCTACTATTTGTGGACTTAACAATCACATATTCCTTGCTATTTGAAGAAACTCGTTTTGATAGTTTTCTACCATAGTATATGCGATATATTTTTGTGTACAATATTGATGTTCATCTTGTGTATTGTTTGTTTTTAGTTCGCTTTTTCGTGTATTGTATTTTTTTTGTATATCATCCATGATTTCTATGGTTTCTGGTGTATTTTCCATGGTAAGTTTTTTTTCTATTTCATTTTTGTCTATTTTGTCTCCACAATATTCTTTAAGTATTGATTTTGTGAGTCAATAATGACTTGCTGTATATATAGTATCACTATCCTGATTGATGCTATTTTCTAAATATTGAATGGCTTCTTGTATGCTGGTAAAATTTTGATCACATGTTTGTTGGGCAATAATTGGATGATTATTTATGCAAATATTTTCCATTTGAGCAAATACATCTACCAATGGTCCTTTATATATCCCCACAATAGACAACGACCCAATTATAATCTTGAGCAAGAGAAGTTTGACGGCTAAAACTTTAATGATCACAATATGTGAAATCAGATATACTAGTCATCATGATAGATATTTTTTGTGATGTTTTTGGAGATGTTTTTTGACTTTTTTGGAGTGATGAAGAAGATGTTTTTTGACTTTATGAAAGTGACTGATTTTTTCTCCTGTCTCTTGGTCAATCATGGTTACTATGATGTAAAAAAATAAACATTCTTAATTATATCTAGAATGTGTTTTTTTGCAAAAAATTGTTATAATTGCTGCAATTAGGGTTACACTTTACAAAAGTATATAATATGATA
>CAYRIQ010000058.1:0-2322 GCA_964424505.1 uncultured Candidatus Peribacteria bacterium
GCCACATTTTGGACACGCTCATTGGCTCTGCATTACGCCAAATGGAGTTTGTACTTGTTGAGTAACCCTTCCATGACCATTACACGTTTCACATGTTTTTTCTTCGGCACCAGTAACCTTTTTGAGTCTGCTATACGCGATTTTTTTCGTTACTCCCGTATATGATTCTTCGAAAGTGATATCCATAGCGACTTGGATGTCTTCACCTCCTTGTGTTCATTTTTTTCTTCATCATCAGCCGAATCCACCACCAAAAATACCTCCCATAAGATCACCGATATCAAAATCTCCAAAATTAAAATCTCACTGACCTCCGAATCCGCCTTGGCCTCCAAATCATCAAAATCCTGATGGATCAAATCCACCTTCTATACGCATCATATTGTCATTTTTTCTTCTCATCTCCGATGACTTGATATGCTTCGTTCATTTCTTGGAACTTCTTTTTATCTCCTCATCTATCGGGATGATGTTTAACTGCAGCCTTTTTAAACGCTTTTTTGATCTCTTCGGCAGATGCATCTTCTTTGACTCCGAGGATCTCGTAATAATTCTTTTTTATATCAAAATCCATTTTATGTAATTTAGAATTTAAAATGCAGAATTCATAAAATCTTATTTTTCCATATTATTTTTTATAATAGTAACAAGTATTTTAATTATTTCTTCACATTCTTTTTGTAAATCTTTGTTAGGTTCATCAAATCATTGCTCAAGTAATTTCAGTCAAAATATACTTTCTCTGGCTTCTTTGAGTGCTATATTCATTTTATTAATAAAATCATTTTAACTACTTCCAGATTGAGCTTCTGAAATATTGGCACCTATACTTGTTCAAGATTTAAATAATTGAGAAGCTATTTCATAATATTTTTTTTCTTTTAAAAGGAGATAATATTTGCTAATTTTTACTGCAAAATCAAAACTTCTTTCGGTTATTTTTTGAGTCATTATCTGGTGTTTGTAGATAAATTATTTTCTGAATTATAAATTCTAAACTCTGAATTCATTGGTAGCACTTTAGTTGTCGAAGTGATATTATAGGGAATTTTATGGAAATTGCAAATTATTCTGAAAATGGGTGGGTAAAAAAGTCTTCAAATATTTGCAAAAAATCCGTTTCTGAATATAATTAGTATGATGTTTATATTACTTGATATGATATATGACTATTGATCAGACATTACAGGAATTTTATGCACTTCCCGTCGAGAAAAAAAAGAAAAAATTGGAAGTTATGTTAGAACAGCTGAAAAATTCAGATGAAATCTTTATGAAATTCTTACAAAAAATACAAAAAAAAGATGTTTCAGAAGCGACATTAAATGTATTGTATAGTGATATCATGAAATTTTCAGAGGCAATTAAAGAATATGCTAAGACAAAAAGTACAGCATCATTAGAAAAAGCAAAGACATATCTAGATAAAATGCGTTTACTGGAACAGGAGGATAGAAAAAAGGATATGCAAGATGTCGAGAACATGGAACAAATGTTTCAAACAATGTAAAATTTAATTACTAAATATATATTATGCCAGGAGATGTATTAGCCACAAGTACAGAAGTAGAAAAACAATCCAATGATTTGAAAAAAGCAGATCTTGATGCTATCAATTCTATCAATGATTTTTTATCGAAAAAAAAATGAGATGAACAATTATTGAACCAGTTAAAAGGAACGACTGAAAACAAAGATATTCCTGAAAACATAAAATCAGCTTATAATCAAGTAAAAAATGATGTGAAGTTTTCTGACGCATATGATGCTAAAGAATATGATAACAAGGGAGAATACGGTAAGGATGGATATAAACAAAAAATAATAGCTTATTTGAAAAATCAGATATTCTGACGTCTTTATCAGGATGTGGGCGAAGAATGATTCAAAAAATTGGATCCAGTATTCGTGCAAGCTAAGCTTTTTGATTATAATACTTCAGCTTTGGCTGAAAAAGATCATATTGATATAGCGAAATTTATGACCAATTTCAAAGCAGAGCAATTAAGCACTGTTTCCTTTGTCGAACAAAAAACAACTATAGATGAAGATGAATATAATAAAACAAAAACGCATGAAGTCGGGAAAATATTTAATCTGTCAGATACAGAGAGACAAGAAATTAAGAACAAAGTGGATATTGTTACACAAGAAAATGGAATGGAAGTGAGTATTATATGACAAGCAGATGGTACGGAAGTATTGCTTCCAGAAGCTATACAATGAAAATATACAGCATTGAGAACAAAAGCATTGGATGGATGTGATGAGAATATAAAGAAACAGCTACAGATAATCTTCCCTGAATTCACTACAGAAAAT
>CAYRIQ010000059.1:0-2125 GCA_964424505.1 uncultured Candidatus Peribacteria bacterium
ATATAGTAAAATAGCTTGTTCCCCCACCCCAACCCTCCCCATGGTATGGAGAGGGGGTAGCTACTAGACCCCTCTCACACGGAGTGGAGAGGTGGTAGGGGGTGAGGTAACAAAAAAACCAAAAGATTTATATTCTAAATAAATTTTGATGAAACAACTTATCTTTATTCACGGATGAAGTAGATTTCCAGACAATGATGCTTTTTGTAAGGAATTAGAAAAACAAGAATATCATCCTTTTGAAGAAAAAAAGAGACGAGTAAATCGATTAGCAGAGCAACTTATATCGCAGTATCAAACCATAAAAACCGATATGCCAAACAAACAAATGGCGAGTTATAAAGCTCGAAAAATTTGGTTCGAAAAAATATTTCCATATTTTAATAACGAAGATCTAATAGTTATCGGAAATTCTCTTGGAGCAATGTTTTTGATAAAATATCTTTGAGAAAATAATTTCCCGAAAACAATAAAACAGCTACATTTGGTGGCTGCCGTAGTAGATGCAAGTGACAGATCTCCAGACAAACAATATCTTTGAGATTTTGAGTTTAATCCTGATATTTTTTCTAAAATACAAGAAAAAGTGGAACAAATTTTCATCTATCATTCGACAGACGATCCTATAGTTCCCTATGCTCATGCAGAAAAAATAAAGGCATATTTACCAAAAGCAAAGCTTGTAACTTTTACTGATAGAGGACATTTTAGTCAGCCAGAATTTCCTGAGTTGCTGGAAAATATAGTAAAATAGCTTGTTCCCCCACCCCAACCCTCCCCATGGTATGGAGAGGGCTTAGCTAGTAGACCCCTCTCACACGGAGTGGAGAGGGGGTAGGGGGTGAGGTAACAAAAAGACCAAAATATTTATCCGCAAATTTCTTATGTCCAATATCCTCATCCCAAATCAACAATCTTTCAACGAAAAACTCCAAAACATCATCGATTGATGACCAGAACATTTTCATGTTATCGCAGATTTTGATAGGACATTGACTAAAGGATTTATAGATGGAAAACAAAATACTTCTCTTGTTTCTGTTATTCAAGAACAAGGATATTTATGACCAGATTTCACAGAAAAATCTAGAAAAAATTTTGACAAATATCATCCTATAGAAATCGATCCAAACGTTTTGTTAGAGGAAAAAAAGAAGGCGATGACCGAGCGATGGAAGGTTCAGTTTGAATTAATTATTGCTTCATGAATATCTAGAGATATCATCAAAAAAGTAATAGAAAATGAACCAATAGCTTTTAGAGAATGACACAAAGAACTTTTTGATATACTTTATAAAAACACTATTCCTCTGGTGATTATGTCTGCGAGTGGACTTGGCTATGAAGCTATTTATTATACATTTGAAAAAATCCATAAACTCTATGACAATATAGATATCATTTCCAATGCTTTTGTTCGAGATGAAGAAGGAAAGGCAATAGCTGTTAGAGAGCCGATTATCCATTCGTTCAATAAAGATGAAACCATTCTCAATGATTTTCCTATTTACGAGAAAATAAAAGACAGAAAAAATATTCTCTTGCTTGGAGATGGGCTATGAGACGCACAAATGGCTGATGGCTTTGACTATCAAAACATCATAAAAATCTGATTTCTCAACAACGATTCTCCCGAGCATCGCGAAAAATTTTCTGAAACATTTGACCTCATTATTCTCGATGATGGAGATATGGAGGAAGTGAATAAGATATTGAAGAAAATTTTGAAATAACAAAAAACCTCCTCTTTTTATAGACATCATTCTCTTAACTACACTACGTCATTCCCTTAACTACACTACGTCATTCCCGACCTGATCGGGAATCCATCTTGCTATATAGCCAATTGGATTCCCGCTTTCGCGGGAATGACGTGGAACAGTGGATGGGAATGACGTATACACAAAAAAACAAAGAGGAGATTGTCTAAAAGACTTTTAGCTAAACGTAATATTTCCCTTCATAGTCGATTCACCGATAGTGTCGTTCCCACCTTGCGGGACTCCTTTGCTTCGCTCAGTCGCTTTTTTATCAGTATTTGTATTTCTATCAACTCTTGGTGCTTGTGGTGCAGAATCATCTTTCATGCTCAGTGAGACCTTCTCTCTTTCCAAGTCTATATCGA
>CAYRIQ010000060.1:0-2073 GCA_964424505.1 uncultured Candidatus Peribacteria bacterium
TTGGGGAACTAGGATTCGAACCTAGACTGACGGAGTCAAAGTCCGCTGTCCTACCATTAGACGATTCCCCAATATTTTAACTCTATAAAGACAAAATATCCTGCAGTCACAGGAAAGTGTGATGTATATATTTATTTACTGACACATTTCAAGTAAAAATTTACTAATTATGCATTGAATTAATTCATCAAAATGATACATATATTTTTATCATCTTATACTTTATTTGTGTATTGAAAAAATATGAGAATTCTTACATGACTTCAAGCAACTGATTGGCAACTCCATATTTGAAATTATTTTGGAGCAATTCAACCTACTTTGGAGCTTGCTAATAAATTTCCAGATGCTGAAATTTTTCTTTTTTTGGCGATTATGCATTCATTTAATAGTGTCCAAGATCCTGTAGTTTTGAAAAGAAATGCTATCAATATCCTTAAATTGTATGTTGCATGTGGAGCAGATCTGTCCAGATTTATGATTTTTAATCCTGCTGATGTTCCATGACATGCTCAGCTCAATTGGGTGTTTACCTGTATTACTAATATGGGATTTATGGAAAGGATGCATTCGTATAAAGAAGCTTTGGATAAGGGAAAAGCTAAAGAAATCAATGTTGGCGTGTTTTGTTATCCGATTTTGATGGCAGCAGATATATTACTTTACGATACAGACATTGTCCCTGTTTGAAAAGACCAAAAACAACATGTGGAATATGCAAGAGATATAGCTATGAAATTTAATAATACATTTGGTGAGACATTCAAAATCCCTGAGCCTTATATTAAACCAGAAGTGGGTACTATTCTTTGAGTTGATGGACGTAAAATGAGTAAATCATATAATAATTATATCTGACTTCTTGATGATGAAAAGACTATTCTCAAGAGAGTAAAACAGATCCCAACAAATACTCAAACGGTCGAAGAACCAAAAGATCCTGATCAATGTAATGTGTATAAAATTTGTACCTTGTTTTTGACTTCAGAAGAAGATACATTGCTAAGACAAAAATATCAAGCATGAGGTTTAAGCTATAAAGAAGCCAAAGATTATCTCTATGAAAAAATTATATCATTTGTGCGTCCTATACAAGCAAAATACGCAACTATATCTGATCAAGAAATCATTGATCTTCTTCAAAAAAATGCAAAAAAGGTACGTGATATAGCAGAAATCAAAATTGGTGATGTATATCAAAAAATAGGATTCAGTTTATAATATATATTTTAAAAAATATGATAAAAAAATGACAAATGACACGCCTATAAATTTACGTATATTAGATGCTAAAGATCTTGATACTATTACATCAAAAAAGCAAAGGGCTGATTGGGTTTTACAAGTTATCAAAGAAAGTGGGCTAGATAATGATAAGGAGTTTATGGAGCAAATTGATCCTTTGCTAGAAGAACTATTGAAAGACTAAATGTACTTCTTTAAAAAAACTGAATCATACCGATCCAGTTTTTTTGTGTTGTGTTTTTGTTTACTTGCTTAATGCTTCTCAAAATTCTATGGTTTCTGGCTCTGGATTTTCGATATTTGGATTTGGTCATGTTCTAAAAGGAAAATCTTCTGGAATATAATATCATTTAATCTGACTCAAACATTTCAATACGTTGGTTTGCCAATTGATTGGACTAGATGCATAAATTTTTCCTTCTTTATTCCCGTATCTCGAAAGCTGATTGATAGTATGATATTTTCATAAATATGCATTGTTTAATGTCAGAGGAATGGCTCTTGCTCCTGCATATGCAGAATAAAAAGGTACTCTATCTCATCTATCATTGTTTCCTACATTACCGATATTGGCATTGGTACTCAAATATTTACCAAGTGTACTTTCTGCAAATGCGATACAGATAACCATATCTTTGTCGATATTGGTGTCTTTGACTGCATCTTCTCGGAATGCTACTTGTCTATATATACCTACACCATATCTTGAAAGGAATTGACTCTCTCTTTTTGCTAAGGTATCTCCTGACATTACTTGAAGATCTGTGATGTCGATAGGTCTTGCATATTTATCTCTCAAATATTTAATTTGATATCCATCAGGTAGTA
>CAYRIQ010000061.1:0-2014 GCA_964424505.1 uncultured Candidatus Peribacteria bacterium
GTGCGTCTACCAATTCCGCCATCCGGGCAGAACATTAATCGAAGAATAAAGCGAGATATATTCAAAATAGATATTACTACCGCCCCGTAGTCCTACGGGGTGCGTCTACTAATTCCGCCATCCGGGCAGAAAAAAACAACCGTATTGGTTGTCTTATTTGACTACTTCTGCATATATTTTGTCAAAGACTTGAGGAAATGCAACAGCAATATTAGAAAGCATTTTTCTGTCCAAAAGAATATCTTTTTTGGTCATAGCACCCATAAAAACACTATATTTGCTTCCTTTTCCCTTGATAGCAGCAGATAATCTTTCGATTCGAAGTCTTCTGAAATCTCTTTTCTTTTCTTTTCTATTTCTATATGCATGTTGTCATTGTTTTACCAATGCCAATCTTACTTGTTTATATACTTTGCTTCTTCCAAGTCTAAATCCTTTTGCAAGTTTGATAAATTTTTTGTGTCTTCTTTGTCTTTGAAGACCGTTTGTTACTCTTACCATCTGAACTATTGGTTATAAGGAAATAAAGTTTTTACTTTTTTTACATATGTTTTGGATAAGGAAACTCCATATCCATCACTTTTATTATTGTCTCATTTATTGGTCAAAAGATGATTGTTACAAGCTTTTTTGAACAATACTTTTCACGTTGCTGTCAGTTTAAATCTTTTTTTTGCTCATGAATGAGTCTTGATGCCCTTTCCCATAATACTTATTTACTGAATAAAATGATACTGTATCCTTGAGCTTCATGTTTGGGTGTATCAAATTGTGATTTCCCATATTCTGCCAAGTCATTTTTTATTTTGATGAGTTTTTCTATGGCTTTATTTGCATAAATTTTTTCTCTT
Organism: uncultured Candidatus Peribacteria bacterium; assembly: GCA_964424505.1. GTDB lineage: Bacteria > Patescibacteriota > Gracilibacteria > Absconditabacterales > Absconditicoccaceae > CAJBLF01. Next base: position 852 of record CAYRIQ010000061.1, read on the forward strand.
CATTTGAGTTTAATAAAAAATTTCACGTTATATCTGTCTTTCAAAAATTCAATTGCTTTTTTCATTTTCATTTGGAGATCGTTTTCTCCTATAGCGTAATTAATTTTAATCTCTTTGAGAACTGTTGGTTTTTGTGTTTTCTTTTTCTCTTTATCATCTTTGGATTTTTGATACATATATTTTCCATAGTCTACCAATTTGACTGTTGATGTCATAGTCTCCTGGTCATATTTCATCTGTACCAAATCTTTACCTTGTTCTTCTGCTATTTCAAGTGCCCTCTTCCTGGGAAATGTTCACAAGCTAGTACCTATCTCGTCTATAATAATAATATTTGGTGCTTTAATGTGTTCATTAAGATACACCATAAATACTCTATCTTTATTAAAGGTATTGCCTGGTTTAATATCCATATAATAGTCCAAAAATAAAAGTCAATATTCACTCCCGGCGGGATTTGAACCCGCGATCTTCACCGTGAGAGGGTGACGTCCTAGACCACTAGACTACGAGAGCGTAGTAATGGAGATCGCAATATACCACTGGAGCTATAGTATGTATGTAGATATGTCGCGCAAGTATTAGTATACAATTACCCCCGCCAAGAATCGAACTTGGATCCACAGCTTAGAAGGCTGTTGTTCTATCCATTTAACTACGGGAGCATGGTGTTTTCTCAAACATACGTTAAAATGGTAATAATACATATACTTTGGGGAGAGTTGGATTTGAACCAACGTAGCCGTGAGGCGTCAGATTTACAGTCTGATGCAATTGACCGCTCTGCCATCTCCCCATAAAGTTATTCAATAATAAACTTTTCAATTTGTTTTCTGTTTTTTTGTTTTTTAAGCCAATATTCTACTTGTCTAGCTTCTTTTAATGTAGCATACTTAGTATAATATAATAGCTTTAGTGGCAAATAACGCTTAGTAGACGTAACACAACGATTTTGGTGTTGAGCATATCTTCTTTCTATATCAGTAGTGCTTCATACATAATAATTTCAATTATTCATTGAAAGTATATATACAAAACCAGATACCATAGAGTCACGATTAATTTGGTAAATCAAAGATTGCTGTGAGGCGCCCCGGTTTACCGCGGGTGCAATTGACCGCTCTGCCATCTCCCCATAAAGTTATTCAATAATAAACTTTTCA
>CAYRIQ010000062.1:0-1917 GCA_964424505.1 uncultured Candidatus Peribacteria bacterium
GTGACCATCCCCTCTGTGGGCTGCATCACGGCCGCCTCAACAGCGGGTACTGCTTGCCTTGGCTTGAGCTCGGTGGTGCCACCACCCATTGTGCGAACAGGGATGCTAGGTTCTAGTTTTGTGAGCACCGCTAAATCATCCCGAGAGTCCACACCTGCGGGCGGATTCACTGGCAATGGTTGACCGCCGACTGGTGGCCGTATTGGGACTGGTATCAGGCTTCCAAGCCCGCGACCCAACTTTGATTGGGTCATCTTGGTGCGATCATCGGGGGTCTTAGCCATATGCACTTTCCTATCTAGTGTTCCACGTGGAACATGTCATTACTGAAATCCACAACAGACCAACATTTGAAATGCTATCGACCGACCAAACATCACAACACGAACAACAACGACATGTCACCAAACAAACCACGAAACACACAGCCCCGTTCACTCCACACAGCTCGCACTTCGGGCCCACAATCACTCTTTACTTATACGACATAATTTGGGTGTTTATCCTTAAATGCTTTGATCCTGTAGTGATCCGGTGGCGATCTTGTGGCGATCCGTGTCGATCTACCTTGCCGCGTTCATTTGGGCTACAAAAATACAGCAAAGCAATCACTCACGCAGTGATTGTCATCGCGACGCTTTACTCGAACTAACTGAGCGGAATGGTTTGTTGGCACACAGGGCGAGCAACTGACGTTGACATGGCTCCCAAAATTCGGGTTTCCATACCAACTCGAGCTGAATCATCACCATGATTCAACACAACCAAACCGGGAACGTGACCACTCCCAGCGAGCCAGTCGCACATTTGGTCTGCGTCCGCATGACCACTCAGACCCTGCAGGCGCGAGATACGCGCTCGGACATCCATTTCGGTCCCATTGATCCGCACGCGCTTCGCCACACCATGTGCTAGCGACTCTGCCATGGAGCCCGGTAGTACATATCCCGTAAACACAACAAATCCACGGTCGTGGCAAAGAGCGTTCTCTAGGTGGTGCAACACTGGTCCCGCATCACAGAAACCACTACCCGCAAGAACAATGCCTGCGCCTTCGCGCCCAGCAATCTTTAATGAATGCTTGCGAGACCAAAGGCAGTGCAGTGAGTCAAAGTCAAATGGCGAATGCCCCCGACTGATCATCGCGCGAGCTGTTGCCGATAGGAGCGCCGGGTGTTGCACACACAACTCAGCGGCACGAATGGCCATTGGACTATCGAGATACACCGGAATGTCGTCGAGTAGTCCCTCGCGCGAGAGTTGAGCAAGGTGATGAACAAGTACTTGCTTCAGGTGCGTGACCCCTAGCCACCAAGTACGTCTCACCAGATGGTCCAATATCCCCTGAAAAAACAACACGAATACGCGATGCGCCATGCGCAATCTCAAGTTCCACCGATGCACTTCCGATGATGTGGCTGGCATCGTGGAGGCGCATCCGAATACCGGTGGCAATCTCTCGCCAAACGCGGTAGGGCACTCCTACTAGATTCCGGCTGACGCGTTCTGCGTCGCCGCGCGCGTACAGGACCGGCGGATCTTCGTGCCGATCATCGATCTTCAGCGATGGGTCTGGTGGTGGATCAAGTACCACCGCATCTGGTCCGGTTCCCTCACGGAATTCCTCTACTCGCATCTTCTGCAAGTTGGCGGAACTGCGGAGCACCATCGGCAATAGCGTTGCGGTTTGCGGCGGCGGCAACACCGCCATGGATGCCTGCAGAACCGCTGTTCGTTTAGGCGCAAAAGAGGTAACTATTGTATACCGTCGTATGCGTGACGAGATGCCTGCCGAAAAAATTGAAATTGATGAGGCGGAGGAAGAGGGCGTCGTTTTCAAATTCCTCACGAACCTTTTTTTCGATATTCGAAATAGTTACTGGTTCGCCTGTCATTTCTAGTTTTTCAGCCGTGGTT
>CAYRIQ010000063.1:0-1756 GCA_964424505.1 uncultured Candidatus Peribacteria bacterium
ACTATTTATTAAGGGTTTATGAAATTCTATAAATCATTGTGGACAAGTCAGGACCATTCTTATAAATATGCTGAGCTTGGGGCAAATCTCCTAAGGACTCCCATACCCGTCCCCAATGCAAATACATACCCACATAATCCGGATCAGTCCTGACTTGTCCGGGTGTTTTTTTTCAAAATCATAGTTCGTTGAATATGTGCAAGTTAAAGTGCTAAAAATGCGTATTTTGCTGACCTAAATGGTCAAAATGTATAAAATTCGGCAAATTAAGTACTCCTCCAATTCTGTTTCTATTCAGGTATATCAAATTATCAATAGAAAACGTGTTATTATCCGTCACATTGGTACAGCTAGGAATGACCAGGAGAAAGCTGATTTAATTGTTTTGGCTCAAGATTTTATCAAAAAGGTATCCAAACAATTAAGTTTATTTGAAGATACACAAGCAAGCACTATTTTGTCTTTAAATCACTGTGAGTTTATTGGTATCTACTACTCATTCATTCACGAGGTACTTTCAAAAATCATCATTAATATTGGATATGACAAGATAAATAAATCTCTATTGTTGGATTTGGTTATTATGCGTATAGTTGAACCTGCCTCAAAACTTCATTCGTTTGAGTTGCTTGAACAATATTTTGGTATACGACACAGAAGGCAGAGTTTTTATGAATCTGCAAAGGAATGGCTGAGTTTAAAATCTAAAGTTGAAACTATCACTGTAAAATTCGCCAAAAAACATTTTGATTTCAATTATGATATTCTCTTTTACGACGTAACAACATTGTACTTTGAAACTTTTGAAGAAGATACTTTGCGAAAAAATGGCTTTTCCAAAGATAATAAATCGCAACAGCCACAAGTGATTGTGGCTTTAATGGTCACTAAAGAAGGGTTTCCTATAGCATATGAAATATTTCCAGGCAATACGTTTGAAGGTCATACAATTATTCCTGTTGTAAAAAGGTTTATCAAGCAAAATAGAGTAAAAAACATAACCGTAATTGCGGATGCTGCAATGATTAGTACGGAAAATATACAGCAATTGAAAGAAAATAACATCAACTATATCGTAGGTGCCAGACTAGGTAACTTATCCCATAAACTTATTGAAGAAATTGATCAAAAAGTCATCCGGGAAGATGGAAAAAGTACCAGACTATCGCTGGACAATGGATATTTAATCTGTAATTATTCTTCGTTACGATACAGAAAAGACCAATATGAAATGTACAAACAAATTGCTAAGGCAAAACAGGTAATTGAATATCCGACAAAATATAAAAAATTGAAGTTTACCACTACAACAGGACAACGCCTGGAACTGAATATAAAGTTGATTGAAAAAACAAAAAAACTTCTTGGAATAAAGGGATACTACACGAATTTGGAAGAACAACTTGTGGATAATCATACCATCATTAATAGGTATCATGAGTTGTATAAAATAGAACAAGCTTTCAGGATATCTAAACACGACTTACAAACACGCCCAATATTTCATTTTAAGGAAGAGCCAATCAAATTACATCTGTTAATATGCTTTATGGCATTAGCTATCTCAAAATATATTGAAATTGAGACTGATATTTCAATAAAACGTTTTATTCAAGAAGCCAAAAAAATTACTGATGGACGATTGAAAAATAAAATCACCCAAAAAGAAACAAGATTAAGGGTAAATCTTAATGCCAAAATATTGGAAATATTGCAAAAATTAAATCTGCTGACCTAAAACGGACAAGTCAGGAAA
>CAYRIQ010000064.1:0-592 GCA_964424505.1 uncultured Candidatus Peribacteria bacterium
GAAAAAAAGCATTGGCAAAAATATTACCATTTCAAAAAGAAGACTTTATCTGAATCCTAAAAGCTATGGCTTGACTACCCGTTACGATTAGATTCCTGGATCCTCCATTACACGAATTTTTACCTCAAGAAGAAAAAGATATTGTTGAGCTTTCCCAAATTATGGGAGTAGATCTTGAAATCTTGAAAAAGAAAATAGAATCACTTCATGAATTTAATCCTATGCTTGGACATAGAGGATGTAGATTGGTTGTTACCTATCCAGAAATCGCAGAAATGCAAACTGAAGCAGTAATCTCGGCCGCATGTGAACTTAAACAAGCTGGAATTGATGTAAAACCAGAAATTATGATTCCATTGGTAGGATTCAAATCTGAATTTGATTTCAATGCTGAAATTGTAAGAAAAATAGCAAAAGAAACTATGGACAAATATGGAATACAAGTTGATTATAAACTTGGAACTATGATTGAAGTACCTAGAGGAGCTGTAACTGCAGATAAAGTTGCAGAAAATGCAGAATTCTTTTCATTTGGAACAAATGATCTTACACAGATGACACTAGGATTTTCTAGAGATGATGCTGGTTCATT
>CAYRIQ010000064.1:602-1667 GCA_964424505.1 uncultured Candidatus Peribacteria bacterium
TTCATTTATCAAGGAATATGTAAATAAAAATATTTTTGAAAAAGATCCATTCCAAACATTAGATACAGAAGGAGTTGGTCAATTGGTTCAAATGGCTATCGAAAAAGGGAGAAAAACTAGACCTGACATCAAGCTTGGAATTTGTGGAGAACATGGTGGAGATCCAGAATCAATTTATTTCTGTCATAAGGTTGGATTGCATTACGTCAGTTGTTCACCATTTAGAGTGCCTATCGCAAGATTGGCTGCTGCTCATGCAGCGTTGAAAAATGTGTAATTATTAATAATATAAAAAAAGCGTCGGGACAAATATTCCTGACGTTTTTCATTTTTTGGAACATGTCAAAATATGTTGACTTTTATTTCCTTTTTATTAAAAGTCTTTTTGTAAAACAAAACAAAAAAAATAGAATTTTATGCCAGAAACAAACAAAAACAAATCTTTCTTATCAAGATTTACAAAAAAACCAAAAAATGAATTAGCAGGAAATACAGAGATCACTATTTCTGCTGCTAAAAAAACTAAAAAACCACAAATTAATGGTAGCGATTTGAGTCACGCTGCCCAACATTTGTTGTTGCTTCTTCAACATTCTGTTGATGAAAAAAAAATATGTGTGTCATTGACAGAACGTTCATGGAATGCTTTAGAAATTATTAATCCTGATATTATTGAAAAAAAAAAGCATATTAAATTGCTCTGCAATATTCATCATTTTTCTCCAAAAGAAAAGGATGTAATTGCCAATCGTGTTACTGATTTTGTTCAAACACATCAACCAGAAATGGTTGTAAGTTCAAAATAAAATACTTATTAGTTTTTTTTGAATATTTATAATGTCTCCAGATTTTTTCTGAGAGGCATTTTTTTTGATTGCAGTTTATAGTCAAAAAAATAAAATACATTATTATGTGAACATATTTATGACAAAATTTTCTTATCGATACTAAGGTCAGAAGCTATATTGCTGATAAGATTTTAGTATTATATCAAAAGATTTGATGTGAGGCGTTGATAGAGATTGGGCCTGGGAAGTGATCTATCACCAAATTAATTCAGAATAT